>JAAUUE010000204.1 GCA_012031635.1 Coleofasciculaceae cyanobacterium SM2_1_6
ACGAGGGCGATTTCTTTTAAGGCAGTACAAACTAGAAATGAACGCTTACAAACCGATGTTGTTACCTATCAAGGAGTGGTCGATCGCTTAAATTTTGTAGCAGATTTAACGCAGAATTGGGTAAGGCTCAAACATACTCCACCCCAAGAACGGAGAATTGCTGTAATCCTTGCTAACTATCCCAACAAAGACGGCAGAATTGCCAATGGTGTGGGCTTAGATACTCCTGCTAGTTGTGTAGAAATTCTCAAAGCCTTACAAGAAGCTGGTTATAATTTAGATGCGATTCCTAGCACTGGCAATGAGTTAATTGAATTGTTAACTACTGGGGTAACTAATGATGCTGAAGCAAGGGAATTAAGAGCAGTTAATCAGTCTTTATCTCTAGAGAATTATCAAACATATTTTGCAAATTTACCGCCGATTACTCAACAGGAAATATCTCAACGCTGGGGCGAACCCCAAACTAACCACATAAGCTCTAATCAACAAATCCCCCCCTTGAAAAGGGGGGCAGGGGGGATCAAATTCCAATCTCCCGAAGTTACTCTAAATTCCTCCCCAGAGATGCGATCGCTACAGCCTGTAATCTCTTCAGGAATCCCGATCGCTGGACAAAAACTAGGGAATATTTTCCTTGGCATTCAACCCAGCCGGGGCTACGATTTGGAGCCTAGCCTTAACTATCATGCCCCTGATCTAGTCCCAACTCACGATTATTTAGCTTTTTATTATTGGCTGCGGGAGGTGTTTCAGGCTCAGGCGATTATTCATGTAGGTAAACATGGTAATCTCGAATGGCTACCGGGGAAAAGTATTGCTTTATCGGCTCAATGTTATCCAGAAATTGCCCTCGGAGCGATTCCCAATTTTTATCCTTTTATTGTTAACGATCCGGGGGAAGGTTCCCAAGCCAAGCGCCGGACTCAGGCGGTAATTATTGATCATTTAACTCCGCCTTTGACTAGGGCAGAATTGTATGGCAATTTATTAGCTTTAGAGGGCTTAATTGATGAGTATTATACTGCGGAAAGTTTGGATCCTAGTCGATTAAATTTAATCAGCGATCGCATTACTGCCCTAATTAAAGAAAATAACCTAGATCAAGATTTAGATATTCCCGAAGAAGTCCTCACTTCGGCATGGCTCAGTGACCGCAAGAAATCTCAAAAAACTCTCCGTCAATCCCAATATTTCAGTGATATTTTAAGTCGTACGGATAACTATCTTTGTGAACTAAAAGAAGCCCAAATTCGGGATGGGTTACACATTTTTGGGCAGTGTCCAGAGGGGAGATTGTTAATAGATTTAGTTGTAGCGATCGCTCGGCATCCCTCTCCTGCTCACCAAGGAATTACCCGTGCTTTAGCTTTAGATATTGGTTTAGATTTTGACCCTTTAACGGCGGTAGCTACGGAGAAGTTTTGGGTAAAGGAGGTAGAGGAGGTAGAGGAGGTAAAGGAGGTAGAGGAGGTAAAGGAGTTTAGTTTGAAAAACTTATCAAAATCTATTTCTGAGTTGCCAGAATTTCTGGAATTAACTCGCTGCCGCCATCAAGGGGATGTGGTGGAGTTTTTGGAAATACAAGCAGGGAAATTGGTGGAGAATCTGATTAGCTCAGAAATGGCGGGATCCCCCAACCTCCTTCAAAAGGGGGCTACACCCCAGCATGGTTTAGTAGGTTCTCATACAACGAAGGAATTAGAGTGGATTAAAACTTATTTGTTACCTAACCTCTATCAAACTTCTCAAGAAATTACCCATCTTCTTCAAGGGCTGGATGGTAAGCATATTCCCAGTGGGGTGGCGGGAGCGCCGACTAGGGGGAAACCAGAGACATTACCTACAGGGCGGAATTTTTACTCTGTGGATATCCGGGCTTTGCCTACGGAAACTGCTTGGTCGATCGGGCGAAAAGCGGCGGCTCTAGTCATTGAACGCTACACCCAAGAACAGGGAGAATATCCCCAAACCCTTGCCCTCTCGGTGTGGGGGACGGCAACTATGCGGACTGGGGGGGATGATATTGCCCAAGCTCTAGCCTTGCTGGGAGTGCAGCCTGTGTGGGATGGGGTTTCCCGGCGGGTGGTGGATTTTGAGATTCTGCCCTTATCAGTCCTCGATCGACCACGGGTAGATGTGACTTTGCGGATTTCTGGTTTCTTTCGGGATGCCTTTCCCAATTTGATTGATTTATTTGATCAGGCGGTGGTGGCGGTTTCACAACTAGAGGAACCGGAGGAGATGAATCCCTTGGCAGCGAAGGTACACAAGGAAAGTGAGTTTTGGCAGGGGCAGGGGCTGGAACTAGAAGAGGCAAGGCGACGATCGCAGTACCGAGTTTTTGGCTCGAAACCGGGGGCTTACGGGGCGGGTTTGCAGGGCTTGATGGAAGCCCAGAATTGGGCAGGGGATGAGGATTTAGCCCGGGCGTTCCTGAATTGGAGTAGCTACGCCTACACGGGGCAGATGCAGGGAGAGAATGTCCCAGACAGCCTCCAACAGAGATTACGAGAGACTCAGATCGTGCTGCATAACCAAGATAACCGGGAGCATGATTTGTTAGATTCTGATGATTACTATCAGTTTCAAGGCGGCTTGACGGCGGCGGTGCGGAGCTTGACCGGAAAAAATCCCCAGACTTATTTTGGTGATAATTCCCTAATTGAAAATCCCAAGGTGCGATCGCTGCGAGAAGAAATTACCAAAGTTTATCGATCGAGGGTGGTGAATCCGAAATGGATCGCCGGAGTGATGCGCCACGGCTATAAGGGAGCCTTTGAAATGGCAGCGACGGTAGATTATTTGTTTGCCTACGATGCCACCGCCCACTGTGTTGCTGACCATATGTACCAAGGAGTTGCCGAGGCTTATGTTTTCGATCCCCAAGTGCAGGAATTTGTCCAAGCGAATAATCCTTGGGCTTTGCGAGACATGGCAGAAAGATTGCTAGAAGCCAAGCAACGGGGTTTGTGGCAGGAAGTCAGCCCAGAGACGGTGGAGAAATTACGGGCGATCGTGCATCAATCGGAGGGAGCGATCGAGGCTAGATAATTTAGCTGAAAGAATTTCTGGGTTCTTGCTTCTAGGTCGCCGACTAGGGTAGGCTGGAACAGGTGATTAAATTTTTAATTAGATTTAATTAAATCAGGACTTACACAAAATTTTGGGACTTCCGCTATTGGTGGATGTAAGGTGGGCAATGCCCACCCTACTACCGAGAGAACCCTTGTGTAAATCCTATAAATTTTAAATATTGAGTACGAGCAGACCATATTGATAGACCTCCGCAGTTATGTATACCTTGATAGTTTGCAACCCCAACACGCCGCCTTTTTGGGGACAGTGATGCAAGGATTTCTGCCCTTGCCCGGAGATGCTTCCCTCTGGATTGAAATTTCCCCCGGTATCGAGATCAACCGGATTACCGATGTGGCGGTGAAGGCGACAGTGGTGCGTCCGGGTTTGCAGGTGGTAGAGCGGCTCTACGGTTCCCTAGAGATTCATTCCCGGAATCAGGGCGATACAAAAATGGCGGGGCAAGCCATCTTAGATACGATCGGGGTATCAGAACAGCAGCGCCTCAAACCCCGGATTATTTCCAGCCAAATTATTCGCAACATCGATGCCCACCATGCCCAGCTAATTAATCGGTTCCGCCGGGGAAATATGATCGTAGCGGGACAGACTTTGTACGTCCTAGAAGTGGAACCCGCCGCCTACGCTGCCCTTGCTGCCAACGAAGCCGAAAAATCTGCCCGGATTAATATCCTCGAAATTCAGCCCTTTGGGAGTTTTGGCAGGATGTACCTCGGTGGGGAAGAGCAGGACATTATGGCGAGTTATCGAGCTTCGATCGCTGCCCTCGAAAATATCCAAGGCAGGGAACCTTCCCAAGATGCTGCCCCGCCAAGGAAGGAGTAGGGATGGGGTCATGGCAAATCAATCACACCTAAATATCCTGCAAGCTGGAGCCTTAACTTGGTGGTCATGGCGGCGGCATTATCCAGAAATTATCCCCGATCTCCAAGGTGCTGATCTCCAGAAGATCAATCTCCGGGGCGCAAATTTGCAGGGGGTGAACTTGCGGAGTGTAAACTTGCGGGGAGCCAAGCTGATTAATGTCAATCTCCAAGGGGCGGATCTGAGTCATGCAGACTTGAGTGAGGTGCAGTTGTGGTCGGCAGATCTCCGGGGGGCGGTGTTGTTGAGTAGTTGTCTGGAGGCGGCTCAGTTGTACCAAGCGGATTTACGAGGGAGTGAGGCGATCGCTATCCAAAGCTCTGGGGCAGATTTCACTGGAGCGGATCTCAGTGGTGCAAATTTTGTCGGGGCAGATTTCCGGGAAGCAATTTTCAAGGAAGCCGACCTCAGTAATACCAATCTCCGGCGCTGTGATTTTACGAGAGCGAATTTATTTAAGGCAAATTTCAATCATGCCCAACTCCAACAGGCTAACCTAAATAGTGTGGAGGCGATCGAGAGTCAGTTTTACCAAGCTCAACTCAGCTACGCTCAACTCAGTTATGCCCATCTCAGTGGCAGCTATCTCTACGGAGCCGATTTCCAAGGCTGCGATCTCTATCAAACGGATTTCCGGTGGGCAAACCTCACCAAAGCTAACCTGAGCAATACCGACCTCACCCACACCCAACTCCGGGGCGCAACCCTCACCAAAGCTCTCCTTCCTCAGTAATTTTAGACTCCTTCTAGGTTAAAACAGGAGATTGTCGCAATTAAGTGGCGCGTCAAAAAAATTGGGTCTTATTTTAAGTATGATGGGGGGAGATTATTCAATTATTTGTGAATAGCTTATGGCAATAAACTATACGGCTCAATACATCAAGACTGAAAGTGGATACATGGGACAACTGCTGGAATGGCAGGAAGTTATCACTGAGGGGAAAGACCTAGAGGAATGTAGAGCAATGTTGAAAGATGCGATCGCAGAAATGATTCTTGCCTATCGTCAACAAAATAAAGAAATCCCTAGAAAAGTTCAAGATAACTCGATTTTTGCTTATGGAAATCTATGAATATTACAATTCCTGATTCTATCTTCCATGCGACCAAGATGACTGAGGAGGAATTTAGGCTAGAGATTGCTATTATGCTCTACAAGCAGGAGAAAATCAGCAGTGGAAAGGTGCGGGCTTGGACTGGGCTGACAGTGCTTGAGTTTCAACACGAGTTGGCAAAACGAGGATTATGCTTGAATTATGACGTGGAAGATTTTCAGGCGGATATGAAAACCTTAGAGTCTTTGGGGTTCCTGTGATCATTGTTAGTGATACTTCCGTCATTACTAATCTTGCGGCGATCGAGCAATTAGAACTAATACACCAGCTTTACACTACGATTATTATTCCTGTTGCTGTTTATAACGAAATGGTGGCTGTGGATAAACTAGTTCCCGGTGCAATTGAAGTACAGACTCTCTCTTGGATTCGGACTCAAGCTGTGGCTAATATTCAAGGTGTTATAGATATTCAAACCAGTGAGGATAATATAGATTTGGGTGAAGCTGAAGCAATAATTTTGGCACTAGAACTCAAGGCAGAACTAATTCTGATGGATGAACGCCGTGGCAGAGCTTTGGCTGCAACTTATGGACTCAAGGTTACTGGTTTACTGGGTATTTTATTGCAATCTAAACGTCAAGGTTTGCTCTCTCTTGTTAAACCTGTAATGGATCGGTTGATAGGAGAAGCAGATTTTCGGATAAGTAACGATCTATATACCACAGTGCTACGAAATGCGGGTGAGTAGTTGATAGCCAAAGATTTATACAACGCAACGATTATCTGCACCTAACTAGTTTCCTTCTAGCTGCTTGATAGCGTCTGATAATCTCAATGCCATGCTTGTGTTTCCTTGACTAAGATACAATTCAACCGCCTTTTTCCAGTTTTTTAAAGCTTCTGCTTTTTCTCCTTTGGCATAGAAAACAATACCTCGATTGCTGTAAGCGTCGGCATATTTAGGATTAAGGCTGATGGCTCGATCCAAATTCTCTAGGGCTTTATCTTTTTCTCCTTTCCCATAGAAAATACCACTCCGATTATTGTAAGCCGGAGCATATTTAGGGTCAAGGCTGATGGCGAAATTGTAATTCTCTAGGGCTTTATCTTTTTCTCCTTTTTCAGAGTAGATAAGACCCCGATTATTGTAAGCAATTGCATCTTTAGGGTTAAGACTGATGACTCGATCAAAATTTTCTAGGGCTTTATCATAATCTCCTTTATCTTTGTAGACAAGACCCCGATTACCATAAGCGTTGGCATATTTAGGGTTAAGACTGATGGCTCGATTAAAATTATCTAGGGCTTTATCATAATCTCCTTTTTCAGAGTAGATAACACCCCGATTGTTATAAGTATAGGGAATTTTAGAGTCAAGGCTGATGGCGAAATCGTAATTTTCTATGGCTTTATCCTTATCTCCTTTTTCAGAGTAAATAACACCCCGATTATT
Source organism: Coleofasciculaceae cyanobacterium SM2_1_6 (assembly GCA_012031635.1). Classification (GTDB taxonomy): domain Bacteria; phylum Cyanobacteriota; class Cyanobacteriia; order Cyanobacteriales; family JAAUUE01; genus JAAUUE01. Next base: position 6,475 of record JAAUUE010000204.1, read on the forward strand.
ATAAGCAGCAGCATCTTTAGGGTCGAGGCTGATGGCGAGATTATAATTCTCTAGGGCTTTATCTTTTTCTCCTTTTTCATTGTAGACATTACCTAGATTGTTGTAAGCAATGGCAAATTTATGGTCAAGGCTGATGGTGTGATCATAATCAATAATCGCCTTCTCATAATCACTTTTGTATGCGTAGGATGTTCCACGGTAAAAGAAAACACTACTTTGGCTTGAATCTGATATGGGTGTAGTTTTCACTTGATCCAAAGCATCGGTAAAAAGAGCTCCAAATTACCCGAAACCTCAATCCCCTTTGCCATCACCTGACGCTCCACCCCCGCCGCTTCCAACTGCCCTAATAAATCTTTTAACTCCGCCGCAAACCCTTCATCCTCTTGCAGTTGTGTCACCAACTCTTCCTTCACCTTGGTTAGATTTGCCTCTGTGGGCTGCTTCTCAGTTCGGGTCAACAATCCTTCGGTTCCCGCCGCCTTGAACTTATTCCGCACCACCATAATCATTTGGCTCACCATTTTAGAAGCCCCGGCTCCCAAGGATTTTCCCCCTTCCTTCGCAGCTTCCGAAAAGAACAGATTAGCGATCGTTGCGGCAGTCAATATAATTGCTTCCATGTTATGCAATCCTCTGAGAAGTTACGTACTTTTACAGACCGAGCAAGTCGATCGTCATAAAAAAATCAGCAAAACATCCGACACATCAAGCAAAATAAACACCTTGAGAAATATTTTAAGCAATATTCTAGCTCATTCTACCTGTCCTTAATTACGAGAATTACGATCGATCGCACCTTTGAGTTTTTCTAGAAAGGTTCTATCTTCCCTAAAATTGAGGTCAAATTAGGAATTGGCGACGACGATGAGGCGATCGCTTTCCCGGAAGGTAACGACATCAGCCTTAGTCGGATTAATTACTACGCCGTAGCTTTTCGTAGCATTTCCAGTGTTGACTTAGAGGTGATAACCAAGGGCGGATTCTCCTTGACTTTTGGCGGCTGCCACTAAAGTACAGTTCCTGTGTCCAACATCCGCCGGATCAAAGTTTCCTACGGGGTTTCAGGAAAATTCCAAGGGCTATCTACTGGAGAAATACCGATCGCTGTCACAAACTCTGTCATCACTAATATAAACAAACCCTGCCCCAACGCTAACCCCAATCAGTCTCACGAGATTGCAGAAATATCTAGTGATGAATGGCAAGTTGGAGTACAATAACTAGTACAAAAATTCTAGAAAACTTGTTGTGATTGACTCAAATTCTGTGCCTCCATGGTTTTTAGCTGCCATCCAGCCCTACTGCCCGAAATCTCAGGGGATTTATGCGGCTCAACTCCTGTGGCAACGGGGAATTAATACTATTGAAAAATTACACGCCTTTCTGAAACCAGAATTTTATCAACCCAGCAGTTCTCAAGTATTTGGACAGGAATTAGATTTGGCTCTAGCGAGGATGCAACGGGCGATCGAGCAACAGGAACGGGTGACGATCTGGGGAGATTTTGATGCGGATGGGATTACCTCCACGGCGGTGCTATGGTCTGGATTTGGGGAATTTTTGCCCCCAGGAAAACTAGATTATTACATTCCCGATCGCCTCACGGAATCCCATGGCTTGAACTGTACTGGGATCGATCGCCTCGCCCAAGCAGGAACTAGCCTGATTATCACCTGTGACACAGGCAGCACCAATATTGCCGAAATCCTCCACGCCCAAAACCTACGGGATAGAGATGATCATCACCGACCAC
>JAAUUE010000205.1 GCA_012031635.1 Coleofasciculaceae cyanobacterium SM2_1_6
ACTCTAGAGCGATGTCGGAGTGTAATGAAACAGAAAGAGTTAGTCAAGGGATTAAGTAAATTTCATTGGTGGGGTAGTACTACTATGTCTGATTAGTCGGATATGCCTCATTAATCGGATTTGATATTAGGTGCTCTGTCAGTTTCGCCACCAAAAACAGAAAACGGAGTATTTATCAGGGTCATCAGAAATTCCTCTCAAGCTAAGTTAGTAAAATTTATTAGTTGTTTCGTTATGTTCAGTTTCTCCAGAAGTAAGCTGCACCCAAGCTCAATACAGCTAACAATGAGGTAACGGGAGAATAGTTTTCTGCTACAGAAATAGGTTTATTAATTTCTAAGGTCACAAGCCCCTCACCTCCAATAGTTCCGCCTCGCACAGCGAAACGAAAAAACTTAGGACTTAAAAAGCCAAATCCGTTGTTAGCACCTAAAATTCCACCCTTTTTATCTGGATCAACAAGAAATCCAAATTCTGTGGGAATTCCGTTCTCGAAAGCTAAAACTGGACTGATTGGGAAGCGAGAATCATCTCTGGCTGTATAGGTGACAGGAGTTAACCCTGTATCGAAATCTAGAAATCTGAAATTCAGAGATAGCAGTCCTGGCAGATTTCTATTTGCAGTATTAATACCTATGACCTCCGTGCCTACTTTAGTTAGATGAGTATCATCATAGGAAAAGTCACCAGTGTAGATACCAGCAAATTCACCGCCATATTCGACACTGATATTGACTGTGATCGTGCCTGTAACTATAGATGCCATAGCTGGTTTTCCTCCCAAGGTGGATGTTAGATATACCCCAAGAATAACGATTAGTAGAAGTTTTAGTATCTTCATAAGATATGCCTAGCTGAAAGGATTCTACCCATGACACCTTGCCAAGGTTATGAATAATCAGAATTAAAACTATCCATAAGTAGAGAGTAAGTCAGATTGAGTATATAGACAACAGTAAAATTACGGAAGTCTGTCGATTTAAATAAATACATATCTAGATATTCTTTTTGAATCTATCTACATCCTCATCTGGATGTCATCGTTGATAGGATTGGGTTTTATAGAGATAGGTTTATTAATTTCTAAGGTTATAAGCCCCCAACCTCCAATAGTTCCATTTCGCACCCCGAACCTAAATCCCTTTCCGGGATGTCCCATTCCAAAGATAAGTCCGTTATTTGCTCCCAAAGGTCCTCCATTTCTTCCCGGATCAACTAGAAAGGCGAATATAGTAGGAGTTCCGTTCTCGAAAATTAAAACCGGACCATCTGGGAAGTTCCAATCATCACTTGCTGTATAGATTACAGGAGTTAACCCTGTATCAAAATCTAGGAATCTAAAATTCAGAGATAGCAGTCCGGGTCTATGCCCATTTACAAGTCCCTTTTCACCATTGACAGTCATAGTTTCCGTGCCTACTTTAGTTAAATGAGTATCATCGTAGGAGAAGTCACCAGTGTAGATACCAGCAAATTCTCCGCCATGTTCGACACTGATATTGACCGTAATTGTGCCAGCAACTATAGATGCCATAGCTGGTTTTCCTCCCAAGGTGGATGTTAGATATACCCCAAGAATAGCGATTAGTAGGAGTTTTAGTATCTGCATTTTTGCCAAAAGTAAGCTGCACCCAAGCTCAATACAGCTAACAATGAGGTAAGAGGGAATGGATTCTCTGGTGCAAGACTAGGCTCTACAGAAGTAGATTTATTAATTTCCAAGGTCACAGTCCCATGAGCTCCGCTAGTTCGATTTTGCAAAACGAACGTAAAACTCCGATCCCCAAGCAATCCGAACGCTAATCCCTTATGTCCACCCATCGGCCCCCCATTTTTTCCCGGGTCGACCATAAAAGCTAATACAGTAGGGATTCCATTCTCAAAATACAGACCTGGACCGTTGGGGAAAATCCAATCATCACTTGCTGTATAGGTAACAGGAGTTAAACCTGTATCAAAATCCAGAAATCTGAAATTCAGAGATAGTAGTCCGGGTAGTCTTCTATTCGCACCGTCAATATTCATGGTTTCGGTACCTACCTTAGTCAGATGGGTGTCGTCATAGCTGAAATCACCAGTGTAGATACCAGCGAATTCGCCACCATGTTCGGCATCAATGTTGACTGTGATTGTGCCTGTGATGATGGATGCCATGGCAGGGTTTCCTCCAAAGATAAATATTAGATATACGCCAAGGATAGCGAACAGAAGGGATTTCAATATTTTCATAATAATACCTAGGCTAGAAGACTAAATCCACAACAAACTAACCATAGCTCTGAATAATAAAGTATATGGAGTATCTATGAGTAGGCAATAGACTAACCAAAGTATACATGAAACCGTAAATTTGCGGTAGTTTGATAGATTTAAATAAATATATACTGCGATAGTATTTCTCACTCTATCCACATCCCATTCTAGGAGAGGAAAATCAAAATATTATTTCATGCCAAGATTTTCAATTTATTTGCACTTTGACTACTGTGGTCAGAGAGTTCGGAAAACCGTACTTAGAAAATGTTGCAGAAGAGACACTATTTCCGTTAAATTAGCACTCAGGGGTCGAGAGTGCTAACCTCCCCCCCCAGATTTGTAAGTCTCAAGTCTATAAGTCTGAGATTTAGTAAGTCTAACGAGTTTTGTAAGTAAGGAGAAATAATCTATGGCATCAGTAACTCTAAGTGTATCCACAGTTAAGCCCCTCGGCGATCGAGTATTTATCAAGATTAGCGCCGCAGAAGAAAAAACTGCTGGTGGGATTTTGTTACCCGACAATGCCAAGGAAAAACCCCAAATTGGCGAAATTGCCGCCGTTGGTCCTGGCAAGCGCAACGATGAAGGCACCGTCCAACCCTTAGAAGTCAAGGTTGGTGATAAGGTTCTTTACTCCAAGTATGCCGGAACTGAAATTAAATTAGGCTCCGAAGAATACGTACTTCTCTCTGAGAAAGATATTTTAGCGATCGTGTCCTAGACAGGGAACAGGGAACAGTGAACAGTGAACAGTGAGCAGTGAAGACTTTTAATTTAGTTTTTGATAACTGACACTTCGACTCCGCTCAGTGCAAGTAACTGATAACTGGTAACTGAATTAATAATTTATACATTCAACTGATTGGTTTCAAATTATGGCAAAGCGAATTATATACAACGAAAATGCCCGTCGTGCCTTGGAAAAAGGTATGGATATCTTAGCCGAAGCAGTGGCTGTAACCTTGGGCCCCAAGGGACGGAACGTAGTCCTCGAAAAGAAATTTGGCGCACCCCAGATTGTGAATGATGGTGTCACCATTGCTAAGGAAATTGAACTAGAAGACCACATCGAAAATACTGGTGTGGCTTTGATTCGGCAAGCGGCTTCTAAAACTAACGATGCGGCAGGAGATGGCACAACCACTGCAACCGTCTTGGCCCACGCCATTGTTAAAGAAGGGTTACGTAACGTAGCGGCGGGGGCAAATGCGATCGCCCTCAAACGAGGCATTGACAAGGCTACAGCTTTCCTAGTGGAAAAGATTGCTGCCCATGCAAAACCCGTGGAAGATTCTAAGTCGATCGCCCAAGTTGGTGCTATTTCTGCCGGGAACGATGATGAAGTCGGCGAGATGATTGCCAATGCCATGGATAAGGTCGGCAAAGAAGGCGTAATTTCCCTAGAAGAAGGTAAGTCCATGACTACCGAGCTGGAAATTACCGAAGGGATGCGCTTTGATAAGGGTTACATTTCTCCTTACTTTGCTACTGACATGGAACGCATGGAAGCAGTTCTAGAAGAGCCTTTCATCCTCCTCACCGACAAGAAAATTGGCTTGGTGCAAGACCTTGTACCCATCCTTGAGCAGGTAGCCCGCTCCGGTCGTCCTTTGGTGATTATTGCTGAAGACATCGAGAAAGAAGCTCTAGCTACCCTCGTGGTGAACCGGCTCCGGGGCGTGTTAAACGTTGCCGCTGTCAAGGCTCCCGGCTTTGGCGATCGCCGCAAAGCTATGCTCGAAGATATCGCTGTATTGACTGGTGGACAACTAATCACCGAAGATGCTGGCTTGAAACTAGAAAGCACCAAGTTGGAAATGCTCGGTAAAGCCCGCCGGATCAACATCAACAAAGACAGCACCACGATCGTTGCCGAAGGTAACGAAGCGGCTGTGAAAACCAGAGTTGAACAAATCCGTCGCCAAATTGACGAAACCGATTCTTCCTACGACAAGGAAAAACTCCAAGAGCGTCTGGCTAAACTCTCTGGTGGTGTGGCTGTAGTTAAAGTGGGGGCAGCTACAGAAACCGAAATGAAGGATAAGAAACTCCGTTTGGAAGATGCGATCAACGCAACTAAGGCGGCAGTGGAAGAAGGCATAGTCCCCGGTGGTGGCACAACCCTCGCTCACCTCTCTCCTGAGTTGGAAGTTTGGTCGAAGGCAAACCTCAAGGATGAAGAACTCATCGGCGCTCTGATCGTGGCTCGCTCCCTAGCTGCTCCCCTGAAGAGAATTGCGGAAAATGCTGGTCAGAACGGGGCTGTGATTGCCGAACGGGTGAAGGAAAAGGACTTCAACGTTGGTTTCAACGCTTCTACCAATGAATTTGTCGACATGTTTGAAGCTGGGATTGTGGATCCTGCAAAGGTGACTCGTTCTGCCTTGCAAAATGCTGCCTCGATCGCATCTATGGTTCTCACCACTGAGTGCATCATCGTAGACAAGCCCGAATCCAAAGACGGCGCTCCTGCTGCTGGCGGTGGCATGGGCGGCGGTGACTTTGATTACTAAATTATGAGGAGGTAAAGGAGGTAGAGAAGGTAAAGAAGGTAAAGGAGATTTATTTTAAGAATAGTAGGGTGGGCATCGCCCACCTTGCATTAAATAATTAAAAACAGAAATATCACTGTTTACCTAAATCCTGAATTATCTGACTTTTCAACTTCTCTTCTCTTACGCTTCTCAAAATTCAAGGACGCTAATCTCTACGGGGGTTGGCGTTTTTAGTTGATAATAGTCTTTGTATAGTCTTTATCGGAAATGTACAAGCATCACAGAGAGGTTATGGCGATGGCTTTTACCGACTTCAAAACTATTAGCGAGGTACAAGAACGATTTTTAATTAAGTATCAAGAGGAGAGTTTTATCAGAATTAATCCAGTTGAAGTTAGTAAAAAATTGATTGAGGAATTGGAGTTTACTGAAGAATTTATCGATACTCGTGTTTCTGAATTTGCGATTCGGGAGAACTTAATTTTTCCTGTTCTGAATCGTCAAATCAATGTTTTCATAAAGATCAGCAAGTTGCATATTTAAGCTCAAAGTACTCAGAAATAGGGTAATACTGAGGTCAGTATATTCTGAGAACAGCCATTGATTAGAGCCAGTTTTGACGTAATGCTCTACATGAACCTGAGATTGATCAACTAAAAGATATTCTTGAAAAGTATTAATACTCCGATAGGCGGCAAATTTTTCACTGCGATCGTAGTTTTGGGTCGATTTAGATAGCACTTCTGCAATAAAACAAGGATTTACTACGGTGTCTTTGCGCCCTTGCTGCAACTGTATGGGTTTAGGCAACACCATAACATCTGGATAAGTATAAATATTAAACTCTGGAATCCAAAGACGTTGATCAACGTGAAAAACCTCGTAGGCTTTGCGTTTTAGCTCAAGACTTAAGGTGATGTAAATATTGCCACTAATTCTATTGTGGTTGGGAGTGCCGCCAGTCATAGGAATAACTTCTCCATTGATATACTCATGCCGTAACTCTGAAGCCACCTCAAAGTCTAAATATTCTCTAGGTGTATAAATCTTCTTTTCCTGAGCTTGCATAAATTAAAGAAGTCTAGTTAATATTTTTTGATCTTTTTAAGATCAAGGTTTAATTGTAAACTAGCGGCGTTGGTGTTCTAGAGCCTTGGCTAAATGAGAGAGCGTGATCATTAGCTCGTTGAGCTGCCTAGAGGAATCCGCTTGGTTTTCCGTGAGAGTTTGTACCGCATCCGTAATGGCATAGACCTGATAGCCCTGTTGTTGAAACTGCTGCCCCTGTTGCTGGACTTGAAGACTGAGAAAATCAATCCGTTCTCCCATGCGCTCCACAACTTCTGTTGTTGCTAATACTGCAAGAGCGGTCTGCTCAACGATCGCCTCTAAGCGCTCTAATCGTTCCAATCGTTCTGAATAATCCAACGGTTTTTCTTACTCCTTAACTTCATTGAACAGTGACTTCAGTGAACAGTGAACAGTGAACAGTGAACAGTGAACAGTAAACATCAAGAGATTACAACCAATACTCTACCTCCCTGTACCTCCCCTTACCTCCCTGTACCTCCTATTCCCTGATAACTGATAACTATTAACTGTTATCTGATTTAGTGGCGTTGTTGGTGCCAATGCCAAGCATCAGTAATAATTTTACTCAAGTCAGCAAATTGTGGATTCCAATTGAGAATTTTCTTTGCTTTTGCTGCGCTACCGACTAGAACTGCCGGATCGCCGGGACGACGATCGCCCTCAATTACTTTAATTTCTTTTCCTGTTACTTGCCGGGCTGTGTCAATTACCTGCCGAACCGAGAACCCATTGCCGTTGCCGAGGTTGAAGCGATCGCTCTTTCCCCCAGCCAAGAGGTATTCCAAACCCAAAATATGAGCAGAGGCGAGATCTTGCACATGAATATAATCCCGGATACAAGTCCCATCGGGGGTATCGTAATCTGTGCCAAACACAGAAATAGCGGGAATTTTACCCATGGCTGCAAACAAAGTCAGGGGAATTAAATGGGTTTCTGGGGTGTGGTCTTCCCCCAGCAAGCCTTCAGGATTTGCCCCCGCCGCATTGAAGTACCGAAAACAAACAGAATTTAGCCCATAGACCTCAAAATCTTGCAACATCCTCTCCACCATCAGCTTCGTCGCCCCGTAGGGATTGATGGGAGCTTGGGGATGATCTTCCGTAATGGGGATGGCTTGGGGATGACCGTAGGTGGCACAGGTGGAAGAAAAGACAAATTTATCTATGCCCGCCGCCACCATTGCTTCTAGGAGGCTCAAGGTTCCCGCCACATTATTACGGTAATACTTCGCTGGGGCTGTCACGGATTCCCCCACGTAGGCATAGGCGGAAAAGTGCATGACGGCGGCAATTTGGTGGTTATTGAAGAGAATATCCAAGAGGGAGCGATCGATCGTATCGCCGATAATGACTTCCACGTTGGGAATCGAGGCAACTAGTTCCTTATGCCCGTAGTCCAAATTATCGAGGACAACTACCGGATAGCCCGCCCGTGATAAGGCTAATACTGCATGGGAGCCAATATAACCCGCTCCCCCTGTCACCAAAATTGTCGGTTTTGCCATAGTTCTCGTGTTTTGTGCTTATATGAAATGCTTATGTCGAAATTGTAGCGATCGAAGGCAGGTAAATCCTCCCCATCCCTATAGATACTTAAATCATAACCAAACATAGAGGCGGCAAGCCATAAATATTCCGACTTCGACAAGTTTTTCGACAAGTTTACAGTGAGCCTGCCGAACTGCTCAGTAACAGTAACTGATAACTGGGCTTCCTGATAACTCTACCTCCCTGTACCTCCCCTTACCTCCTGTTCGCTGATAACTGTTCCCTGATAACTGGAATTACTGTTCCAGATAACTATTAATATCTTCCACTAGGGTTGTGAGTTGGGTTTCTGTGGTGAGGCGGATGCGATCGTCCCGCAGAGTAATCAGCACCTTCGCTGCAAAGGGAGTGGCATAAATATTCGGGTTGCAGAAAATTTCTAAGAAAACTTCCCCCGTATATTGATATTCCATGGGTTTGTAGGCTTGGCGTTTACCTCCTCCAGTAGTTGATTGAGCCACAGCTTTGATATCTTGCATTAGTCGGGAGATTTGCTTTTGCAACTCTTGGGCAGCGTGGGGATCAAATCCACAGGACACGGAGCCTTCTTGGAGATTAATTCTGAGTTCGGATCTTTGGGGGGGCATTACAGGCATGGAAAATTCAATCTTAATTTAACTTAATACAAAACTTTAACTAGGAAAATTCTAGGTAAAAATCTATTGTTAATGCTAAAAGATTTTGACACTCCTATAGCAAAGAAATATCTAATCAGGACAGAATAAGAGTTGCAGAACCCCCGCAGCGCGGGGGTTCATGCAACTAAAACTTTCCTAGGCATTCTAGTCTTTGCCATAGAAAAAATATTTACAAAATATCGACACAATTCT
>JAAUUE010000206.1 GCA_012031635.1 Coleofasciculaceae cyanobacterium SM2_1_6
AGGGGAGTAAGAAGAAAGTCCCTCTCCCTAGGGAGAGGGATTTAGGGTGAGGGTCATGATTCACGCAGGAGGTCTAATGATTTGCGTCCCCGGTACTTTTTGTGGCTAGCCATAAAGGGATAATGGTGATGGGTAAGGTAATAGCTAAGAAAACTATGATCGATAGCCACTGGAGGGATTTTGGTAAGTTTTCGATCAAATCCTCTAGTTTAGGAAATCCCGGCAATAGGAGCCGCCAAGTTAGAGTCAGGGGATCGAGGATCGATCGCCATCCGGCAAGAATGCTTTGATAAATAGCGTAGGTGACTGCTGCCAAAAGGGGAGTAATCGTTAAACCACTATTGGGAATGGTGTTCCCTAGGCAGGCAATAGATAAAGGAATTAGAGGGAAACTTATTTCTTTGGATATCGGTATCAACTAGAAGTTATTGAACGCTCTGGAAATCATCAGGTTAATATTCTTAACGATCGAACACTGCAATTATTTGTTCATCCCAGCACATCTCCTACCCCAAAGGAAATTGGCTCGTGGCGATCGCGATTGCAATTACCAGCAGTGTTCATCAGCACAAATTTGGTTGACTCTTCCGACTTGTTGGCTTTGATCGCATTGCATAATCGCTGAGTAGCCTCCGTAACAAGTCTGTGGGGATGTCCATAAATTCCCTTGAAGCTCAGGTTATGTCCTAGACAAGAAGCAACTGCGCTACATCCGCTAACATTTTGTGATAGCTCAACATCACTAAGTTCCAGAATACTAGCACGGATTACGGTTAGGCAATCTTCATTCCTAAGAGCTTCGGGCAGTTTATCTAGCGATCGCACAATTACTTTGACCCGCTGCCCACGATTAAGCAACTGCTCTACTAGCAACCGTCCAGCCGCTTGCTCCAACAACAAGAGTCGTCATCTTTTTGCCTCTCTCGTGAAATGAAATATATTAGGGTGAAATAATGTATTAGGGTGAAATAATGACCAAACAAAGGCTTATGATCTGGGGAGTAAGTAATTTTAGTAAATAATCTTAGCTGAGTAAGCGATCGCCATGACTGATAATTCCCTAGAATCTCTCTACACCGACCTCCAAGAATTGATTAAAAACCTCCCAGACCACAAGCATAGTAAATGGATTCAAAGAGCCTTTGCCGTGCTGTTGAGAATTACCGGAGAAGAAGTGGAGCGCCTCGATTGGAAAATTATCACTGCGGCTCTAGAGGATATGGAGGGAGCATTTCAAGTATTTTATAAATACCGCCATACTCGGAAAATCGCCATTTTTGGTAGTGCCAGAACCCCCGAAGACAAGCCAGAATACAAATTAGCTGCGGATTTTGCCCGCCAGATTACCCAACAGGGTTATATGGTGATGACGGGAGCCGGGGGCGGGATTATGCAGGCGGCCAATGAAGGGGCGGGGATGGAACATTCCTTTGGCTTAAATATTATGCTGCCCTTTGAACAGGGGGCTAACCCTTTTATTGAGGGCGATCACAAGCTAATTAAGTTTAAGTATTTCTTTACTCGTAAGCTATTTTTTCTCAAAGAAAGTGATGCCGTAGCAGCCTTTCCCGGCGGCTTTGGCACCCTTGACGAAACTTTTGAATCCTTGACGCTTTCGCAAACGGGGAAATTTGGACCAATCCCCATTATTTTGATGGATTATCCCGGAGGGAACTATTGGAATGCTTGGGAAAATTATGTACAAAAATATTTGGTCGATCGAGGCTTAGTTAGTAACCACGACTATAGTTTGTACACCATCACTGATAGCGTTGAGGTTGCCTGTCAAACCATCAGCAATTTCTACCGCATCTATCACTCCAGTCGTTATGTCGGCGACAAGTTTATTATTAGGTTAAAGCAAAACCTTTCTGATGAAAAAGTTGCCTATCTTAATGATCATTTCAGCGATATTTTAGTTACAGGAAAGATCACCAAAACTATTGCCTTTCCTGAAGAAGCTGGAGATGAAACCATTGATTTACCCCGCTTAGTTTTGCATTTTAATCAACGAGATTTAGGGCGTTTATATCAATTAATTGGCGAAATTAATTCCCTTGCCACACCATCTGAAGTTACAGCCCATCCAGAGCAAAAGTAAGAGGAATACCCGGATTTAGTCTTAGGGACAGTAACAAATACAATTTTTCTGGGATTGATTTTTTGCACTTGAAAAGAACCGCCCTTGGGAAAAGTAGAGGTGCGAGTCTGGTAGGGAGCGTGGATGAGAGTGATTAGCTCTTCGATCTGGGAAAAGTGGGGGCAGTGATGGGGGTCGATCGCAGGAACTGCCGGAGGACACGACGCTGGAGAGCCAAGGGAACTTGGGAGAGGAGGGAGCATTGCAGACAGACCAAATCCCCCACTTGCTGCTGGGCTTGGCGTAATACTTCCTCTGCCTGAGCTTCTAGATAGGCAACATCAGCCCGGAGGAGTTCGGCGGTGTGGGCAAGGTTAACTTCTACTTGGGGGTGAAAATCTTGGCGGAGTCGGGGTAGGAGTTGGTGCCGGATGCGGCTGCGAGCATAGTTTAGGTCTTGGTTGTAGGCATCTTCCCATACGGGCAGTTGGTATTGCTGGCAAAAATCTCCAGTTTCCAGACGGCTAATTTCTAATAAAGGGCGGACAAGGTAAATGTCTGAGGCTAAGGGACGTTGCCATGTGAGGGATTGCAAACCATCAGCACCACTCCCCCGAAAAAGATTGTAGAGCAAGGTTTCCGCTCGATCGCTCAAGGTGTGTCCCGTGACTATGTAAGTATAATTATGCGTTTGAGCAATTTCTGTGAGGGCTGTGTAGCGCCAATCTCTAGCGGCGGCTTCTGTCTGGGGCAGGGGAGTCTCTAGATTAGTTTTGCAAAGGTAAAATCGGGCTTTTTGGGATTTAGCAAATCTCGCCACATGGTTAGCTAGTCCGGCATCTAGTTCCCAGCCGTGATCGCAGTGAGCGATCGCCAATTCCCACCCCCATTTGGGTTGTAGCTCTAATAGGAGCTGCCACAAACATAGGGAATCCTGTCCCCCGGATACAGCAACCAACAGGCGCTGCCCCGCAGGTAGTAAATTTCTCTGGTGCAGAGTTCGATGTAATCGATGATGGAGAATGGTAAAAATTCTGCCCAATGTTCTGCCCCAAATTTTTGCCAAAAGCTACTACAGCAGTCCTAAATGATTTCACCTGCCTGCGGCGGGTCGAATAACCTGCCAGAAGCAATCTAAAGTCCTAAATGATTTCACCTGCCTGCGGCGGGTGGAATAACCTGCCAGAAGCAATCTAATTCAAAGTGAGTTCGGTTTAAGCAAAAGCTCTGACCCTAAGACTAGAGACGTTCCCTGAGCGGACTTGTACTGAGCGGAGCCGAAGTAGTCGAAGGGAAGATTTCCGCCATAAATGAACATAAGAGAGCGAAGATTTGTGGCAGGATTTTGGCTTCGACTTCGCTCAGCCAGCCATAATGGTTATGGTTTTCCTAAAATAGTATCAGGAATATTTCCTATCCTGAACTGACGTTAATTCAGAAAATGATCTAGGATCGCTATATTAAAAATTAATTTTTCAGATCACTATTAAATTAATCAACTCTAAATTAATTAGCCCTAAATTAATCAACCCCAAATCAATCCACTAGTTCACATAGTTCACTTATTTCACTTTTCTATTCATATCATCCCAAACATCCTTGAAGAGGGAATCTTCTTGGTCAGCAAAAAGATTTTCGGTTAAACCCGTTGATGAGCCTAGGAGATCTAGGTCATCGTCGAGGGCTTCGGCAAGTTGTTTGTCGATCGCATCCAACTCCTCATCTCCGGCAAAGGACAAGCTATCAGCCCCGGCTCCTGCGCCAAAGTTTTCTAAATCTAAGCTAAAATCCTCCTCAAACACCTGAGACACCCCTGCTGCTGCCAACTCAAATTCCTGTTTATCTTCTGCCGAAATCTGCAAAGACTCCAACTCATCTCCAGTTTCTTCCCCTCCCAAAAACTCATCCAAGCCAAAATCTGTCTCTTCTAAACCTGTGGCTTCCGAGGCGGAGTCTGCTTCAAAGATAAAGTCATTGGTCAGTTCACTATCAAAATCACCCCCTTGGTCGCCTTGATTAGTTTGCCCTTCAAAACTTTCTAAACCCAAATCTGAGTTAATATTTAAGTCAATATTTGAGCTAGGGTCTGCTGCCAAACCAGATTCTAGATCAGAAAAATCAGTGGAGGCGATCGGTTCTAGATCAAACTCTGCATCTACTAGTCCCGCAAACTCTTGGTCTAAGCTCTGGCTTTCGAGGGTAAATTCATCTTCCCCCAATCCTGATAAGTCCGCCTCAGCAGATTCACTAAAAGCCCCTTCAAACCCAGATACTTCCAAATCCGCATCATCCAAAGCCCCAGCATCTAAAGTGGATAGATCAAAATCATCGGTGATATCATTAGTGGCTACAGCAGCCCCTGGAGTCGCTTCCTGCTCCCCAAAGTCAAGGGCATCCCCTCCCAACTCTGGACTAGATTCTGGCTCAAAACTAAATTCTTCACCAAACTCCTCCGTGCCTAAGCTAGACAATTCTACATCAGGGCTTTCTTCTAAACCAAAATCCTCCATTGCCAAGTTGTTCAACTCTAGATCATTTGACTCCAAACCAAAATCAGCATCATCTAGCCCAGATAACCTCGCATCAGTATTTTCTATCAAGCCGAAATCAGCACCCAGATCACTACCCAGATCACCATCTTCATTTGCAGTTTCTAGGGCAGAAAACTCCTCCCTTGCTGCTGTAGCGGATTCTGGGGTTTCTTCCAGCCCAAAATCTAGATCATCTAGACCCCCTAGTTCTGTCTCAGAGGTGTCAGCGGTGTCTATTGCCCCAAAATCAACATCCTCTAAATTAGAAAATTCCTCCCTGGAATCGGGGGTATTTTCTTCTAAGCTCAAGCCAGCCCCAAAATCTGGATCCTCCAAACCAGAAAAGTTATTGTCGGCACTGATCTCTGGCGGTGCTTCTGGGGTCTCCTCTAGCCCAAAATCTGTATCTTCTAAGCCGACTAATTCAGCATCAGCAGCTTCTGTTCCAAAATCTGCATCCTCTAAACTGGTTAGTTCTGGTGTTGGATTCTCCTCTAGGACAAAATCTGTCGCTGCTGGATCAAAGTCTGCGGACTCTGCGGAAAGTCCCGTTTCTAAATAATCTAGATTGCTAGTGACATAATCAGTCCCAGAGCCGAAGGGAGCATTCTCATCCATGGTGGCTAGCTCGGATTCGGGGGTGGGGGGAGCTAGGTTAAAGTCGTCATCTATGGAATCTAGGGAGCCATCTAGAACTTCGTTTTGTGTGTTGATCTCTGCATCGGCAAAATCTTCTGGAGATGAGCTTTCGAGGTCAAGGACGGCTTCAGTATTCATGGATTCTAGGGGGTCGATCGCTTGTCCCCCCTCAACGAAAAAACTTTCCCCCTCCGGCTCTGCCTCCTCATCTGCCGCTTGAGCAGATTCTTTCGTATCTCCACCCTCCCCAGCATCGGCAGCAAACTCTAGGCGAATTCTAACCTTGCCTTTCTGCCAGCCCCCAGAGGTAAAACGCAACACTTCACAAGGCACACCAGTATCTGTAAACCAAGAATCCTTATCTTCATTCCAACCACTAGTCTGCTCTAGTTGAGTCCGCACTGCCTCCGCAAACTCCCCAACCCGAAAAGTAGTATGCCCAATGAAAATCAAAGCAGTCTCGTTGATAGATAGCACTTCACCGTTGTCTAGTGGCTCAAAATGATTAGTCACGCCTTTCTCCCATTAGTATTCAGAATTTCTTACTGACAACTTTCCTAAAAAAGTAATCAATAAATTAGTTAATAAGCTCATTAACAAATCTACCAATAAATTTATCTCTAGATTCATTTCTAAACTTACTAATCAATTTATCTACAAATCTATTTACAAATTCATTTACAAATCTACGCTAATTTTATTGAAAAATCATCAATAGAACTCTGCACGAATTTGCGACTAGACTCTGACTTCAATTTACCCAAAATCTTTTAGAATCTTATCTGAATTTACCTACAAAAACCAGCCGTAGGAATGGAGTCCTTTGCCAAGGAGGTTGACCCCAAGATAGCAAATCCATACCACTACAAATCCGGCAGCAGCAAGGATTGCTGGTTTTTTCCCCTGCCACCCACGGGTAATCCGGGCATGGAGGTAGGCAGCAAATACTAACCAAGTAATCAGCGCCCAAGTTTCCTTGGGATCCCAACTCCAGTAGGAACCCCACGCTTCGTTTGCCCACACTGCCCCAGCAATAATGCCAATGGTGAGGAGGGGAAAACCTAAACCAATGATGCGATAACTGATATTGTCTAGGGTTTCTGCCAAGCTCAAGCGTTGGGGGCTGAGGGGATTGGGAGTAGTGATCAATATCTGAGGATTCGCTAGGGTAGCAGCCTTGGCAGAGGTCAGGTTAAAAGATGAGTTGGCGATCGCTGTCTCCGACATCAGGACATTAGCTAGAGTTTCTGGGGTATCTAGGTCAGAAGTCCCGGAATTGTTTAAGTTATCTAAATTATCTAAATTATCTAAATTTGGAGTAAATATTTTCCGTCGATCGCCCCCACTACCCCAAGAACTACCTTGGAGAGTTACTTCCCTCCCCCACGTGATCACAATGTAGGCGATCGCCACCAAGGCTCCGACGAGCAAAGCCGCATAACTCAGCATCATTACACTCACATGCATCATCAGCCAGTTAGACTTGAGGGCTGGCACGAGGGGTTCGCTGACCCGCATATCCGGGGGCAGGGTCAGGGCGGCAAAAGCCGTAATTCCCATGATAACTGGGGTTGTCACTACACCTACTAAGCGACTCTTACTCATACTCTCCGCAATCAGATGGGCGGTGGTCAGTCCCCAAGCTAGGAAAAATAAAGATTCGTAGAGGTTGCTGATGGGAAAATATCCAGCTTCAATCCAACGAGCCGTAAGGAGGGCCGCCATGACTAAGTTGGCGATCGCTACCCCCGCCGTAGCCAAAGTAGGCAGGTAAGCAATGTTCGGAAAAGCTGCCCCTACCCAATAGAGGAGCATTGTGCCAAATAAAACTGCGAAGGAAATATTATCTAATTGATTTTCTAGTGTCACCAAATCCATTCGGTGTTGCTCCCCCAAAATCTTTTGCAAAATTCTTGTATTAGCACTAACCAGCATCGATCGGCACTGATCTGTACCGATTTCATCTTAACCTAAGATCTTGCTACCACGGACTAATTTCAACTCTGCTTAATTCTGAGCTTGTCGAAGTGGGGTTGGGGAATGTAGCTTACTTCCCGTAAGGGTGGGGTATTTCTGAGCATCGAACTCACGTTAAATTAGATTGCTTCTGGTAGGTGATTCCACTCGCCTGCGGCGGGTGAAATCATTGAGGACTGCTAGAGCTTAAGACAAATTAACTTGTAGAATCTTCAGGATTAGTTGCCAGCATTTCTACCTGTGCTTGGCTGAGATCACCCTGCTCACTGATTACGGTCAGAGCTTCTTGGGTTCCTGCTGCCGAAAGGACTGGTGAGTTTAAGATATATAAATATTGATTTTTTTCATCCTTGGCAAGGGAATAGACGATCATAAAATCTTCCCCCGTGCGATGGGGAGTGATCGTGTAGCCCCTCGATCGCAGCTTATCCAGCAGACCACCAGATTCACTACTCATGAGCCGCCAGTTACCCTGCACTTGCCAACAACCCGCTTTCCCATGGCACCCCGGGCTTGCCCCTAATTCACCAAAAACTTCCCCTGCAAAAGAAACTGGAGAAGGACTAGGAGAGGGAGATTGTAAGGGCGATGGACTAGATGATGGGCTGGGAGATGGACTGGGCGAGAGATTAGATAAGGGACTAGGAGAGGGAGATTGTAAGGGCGATGGACTAGGCGATGGACTGGGAGATGCTTCTGGTGAAGGACTTGGTGAGGGACTGGGGGATGGGGAAGCAGTTACTTTGGGGGGAATGACGATCGCCTGCTCTCGTGGCGGATTTTGTCTAAAAGATGTTTCCCTAGGCTTGGGAGCAGGAGATGCTGAGGCTGCTACCTGTGGGGTATTGGCGAAGAGTCGGAGACGGCTTTGGTGTTGTCGTAATGGCAACTTTTTGGGGCTTTGGTTGGATCGGCTCTGCTGGCAGGGGAACTTCTGGGGGAGGGGAAGAGCGAGCAGAATTCCATGCACCCCGATCGAGATC
>JAAUUE010000207.1 GCA_012031635.1 Coleofasciculaceae cyanobacterium SM2_1_6
CGGCATAGAGGTGGATTATCACGTGGTTTACCGAGCCGTGCGGCATAAAACTAAATGTGAAGTTATCGACGGTTTGAGGGCAAACGATCAATGATCTGATGTTTCATCTACCCATATGAGGTATAACATCCTAGAGATTGGTACCGCGATGCCAACCTTTGAAGACACTATAGATACTTGCCTCACTGAGCATAACCTTTCAAAAATACTTCCACCGCATCTTCCACCAAAGCAGCTATGTATTCTTCACTGAACGGTGATGTCACTGCCAACAACAATCGCATTTGGCTGTAGCAAAGTAACATGCCAAAAAACTGAGTTGCTGCCTGTTTTGGATCTGCCGATCGCAGTCTCCCCATTGCCTGTTGCTGGCTGAGGTAAGCAGCCAACCGCTGAAAAGATACTTCGGGACCCGCTTCATAAAAGAGTTGCCCTAGTTTGGGGAATTGCGGCGATTCTGACACCACCAATCGATATAAAGCAATAGTTCTGGGTGCCAGAACCACGGACAGAAACCTGCACCCGATCGCGTTGAGCGCCTCGCGGGGGCTGAGGTCGGCAATGTCCGCGCGGGAGAGGGGTTCCAACAGTTCCTCGCAACAGTGCGCCACGATCGCCTTAAACAGCCCTTCCTTGCTGCCGAAGTAGGTGTAAATGTTGGCTTTTGACCCGCCCACCTCCTGCACGATCGCGTCCACACTAACCTTGTCGTAGCCTTTTTCAATAAACAAGTCCGCTGCCGCGTGCAGAATGGCTTCGCGCTTGGCAGCAGAGCGAGCCGTCACAGACATGTTCCCTACCTCCGTTGTGTTATCTAGCCTCATGTTCTCTAGCTTACTTCCATGATACGACACTGCCCGCTCGCGCCCTGTCTCCCTCGCGGTGAGGGAATTTGGCGTGGTGTCGTGTTTTGCGGAAGTTAAAGTTGCGAAAGTTGGATACCATACGGTATGGTATGTACTGTACAGTACAGTATTAAAAAATGCAATTGCTCTTGCTCTTGGGTAGGGTTTCTAAGGTTGGATCCCCCTAGCCCCCCCTTTTGAAGGGGGGGCTAGGGGGGGATCTTTGAGTGCAAAACACTACGGACGATCCCTTTTCAGACATCCTCTTAGAGCTTTGAGGTTAAAGTTAATGTCCCAAAAGTTTATCCCGGAGGCGTTGGATGCGATCGCGCAACTGGGCGGCTTTTTCAAACTCTAGATCTTTGGCGGCGGCTTTCATTTCTAGCTCTAGACGCTGGATCACTGCCGGGATATCTTCAAGGGAAATTTCGTGGATATTATCAAACACCTCTTCTAGCTGCTGGGCATTGAGACGGCGAGAAGTTTCCAGAAAAGAGAGGATGGAATTGGTCGATCGCTTCTGGACGGGTTGGGGAGTGATATTGTGCATTTTGTTATAGGCCATTTGGATCCCCCGGCGGCGATCGGTCTCTTCCATGGCTCTTTGCATACTATCCGTGAGATTGTCGGCGTAGAGAATGGCTTGACCCCGGATGTGGCGGGCTGCCCTGCCGATGGTCTGGATTAGCGATCGCTCGGCTCTGAGGAAGCCTTCTTTGTCTGCATCCATAATGGCAACCAAAGATACCTCTGGTAAATCCAACCCTTCCCGGAGCAGGTTCACCCCAATCAAGACATCAAACTCCCCCTCCCGCAGCGCTTGCAAAATCTCAATCCGTTCAATGGATTTAATCTCTGAGTGCAGATAACGAACTTTGATATCTCGTTCTTGGAAATATTCCGTCAAATCCTCCGCCATGCGTTTAGTGAGAGTGGTGATCAAAACCCGTTCGGCTAAGTTCACCCGTCCCCTAATTTCTCCTAACAAGTCATCAATCTGTCCTGTGGTGGGGCGGACAAAAATTTCTGGATCAATCACTCCCGTGGGGCGAATTACCTGTTGGACAATCTGATCACCTGATAGCTCTAGTTCCCAATTCCCCGGAGTTGCCGACACAAACACACATTGATTTACTTTTGCCCAAAATTCATCAGCCTTTAAGGGGCGATTATCCGCCGCACTGGGGAGGCGAAACCCGTGATCAATTAAGACTTTCTTCCGGGCTTGGTCGCCGTTGTACATGCCCCGGATCTGCGGCACGGTGACATGGGATTCATCGACAACTAACAGCCAATCTTCAGGAAAATAATCCACCAAACATTCCGGCGGGGAACCCGGCTCCCGTCCGGTTAAATGGCGGGAATAGTTTTCCACACCATTGCAATAGCCCACCTCTTGGAGCATCTCTAGATCGTAACGGGTGCGCTGTTCCAACCTCTGGGCTTCGAGGAGTTTGCCTTGGGCTTCTAAGATTTCTAGTTGATCTTTTAATTCTTGAGTGATGGCTAAGTGAGCCGCTTCTAACTTTTCGTCATCGGTGACAAAGTGGCGGGCGGGATAGATGTTCACATACTCTAAATTTTGGGTGGTTTCTCCGGTGATGGGGTCAATAAACCGGAGACCATCTACTTCATCCCCAAACAGTTCAATGCGAATAATCCGGTCTTCGTAGGCGGGTCCAACTTCGATAATATCGCCCTTAACCCGGAACTTGCCCCGCCCCATCTCCACATCATTGCGGGTGTATTGAATATCGACTAAATCCCGGAGTAGTTGCTGCTGGTTAATTTCTTCGCCGACTCTCAGGGAAATGGCGGCTTCTAGGTATTCTGTGGGGGTTCCCAAACCGTAGATGCAACTAATGGAGGCAACCACAATCACGTCCCGGCGTTCAAAGAGCGATCGAGTGGCGGAGTGGCGCAACATATCAATCTCATCATTAATCGAAGCGGTTTTCTCAATATAGGTATCGGTGACGGGAAGGTAGGCTTCTGGCTGGTAATAGTCGTAGTAACTCACGAAATATTCTACGGCGTTCTGGGGGAAGAATTCTCGCAATTCGTTACATAGCTGGGCAGCGAGGGTTTTATTGTGGGCTAAAACAAGGGTGGGGCGATCGATCTGGGCAATTACCGAAGCCATGGTAAAGGTCTTGCCTGTGCCTGTAGCTCCGAGGAGGGTCTGGAACCGGTTTTGTTTTTGCAGAGAGGCAGTAAGTTGGGCGATCGCGGTCGGCTGGTCTCCCGTGGGTTGAAAGGGCGATCGAAGATGAAAGGATCCCATAACTAAATCTAGGTAATGACTAACAATTCTGAACTGAAGCAGCAACTATTATTCTAGAATACCTGTACTAAAAAATGATATCAAACCCCTAACTACTTTCTACCATATTCATATTTGACAATACACCCTCCTAATCCGCAAATACCTAAATAGTCCACAATCCTGTCGGTCTAACACGCTAAATGGGTGATTAGACAGAATTTTTCCGTCTAGTACATAGTTAACCTGCTGGGGTGTTGGTCAAGATGCACTTGAAGGCTACCTGTAGGGCAAGCAACAGAAGTTGAATTGCTAGTTGAATCGCTCATAATAAGGAAAGTAGTTATAAACAGCAGACCTTATTTAAGGCGGGTGAAGATATGATCCCAGTCAATGAAGCTCAACAACAGTTACAAGATTTGATCGACGCAGTAAGTCAGTCGCATCAACCCATCATTATTGCTGGACAGAATAGCAATGCAGTCTTGCTATCTGAAACTGATTGGGCCTCAGTGCAAGAAACCCTGTACCTTCTTTCAATTCCAGGAATGCGAGAATCGATTCGGGAAGGATTAGCAACACCGATCGAGGATTGTAATCGGGAGTTAGAGTGGTGAGTTGGAATTTGGTTTACACCAAGCAAGCCCAGAAAGATGCCAAGAAACTGGCTTCTAGTAATTTGCAAAATAAGGCGCAAGTTTTGCTTAATGTCATTCAAGCTAATCCGTTTCAGAATCCGCCACCCTATGAAAAATTAGTCGGGGATTTAGAAGGTGCATACTCGCGGCGAATCAATATTCAGCATCGTCTCGTGTACGAGGTCATCGAATCTGAGAATACGGTGAAAATTTTGCGGATGTGGACGCATTATGAGTAGTGGTTTTAACAGGTCGCAGGTGTTTGTGGTTAAATACAACAGAGAGAAGCTAATTTAGACGGGAATGATGAGCAAACTAGAAAAAAGAGAAAGAAAAAAAGTTCAGGTTGCTGCTTCTAAATAGCTTCTAAAGCCGTTGGTTGGTCTCCCGTGGGCTGAAAGGGCGATCGAAGATGAAAGGAGATCAAGAAAAACTAGAAGCCTCATTTTATACTCCTGCAACTTGGATAAAAAAGCTTGTTATCGTCAGATTATAGTACATAAGTCCTAAGGAGGGGATTGTTAAGATATGGTCAGAAACTTGACATTTGACATATATACTCTATACTGAAATCAGATCAAATTGTATTGCTCTACAATACAAAGCTAAATTTTGTTAAATTTTTACTACTTCTAAAGTATTTCTGACTTGAAAACCTTAAATTTTTAACATTGAGTCTAGGTATAGATGGCAAGTTTTAGTTTTGAAACGTTTTAGCCAAGGAATAAGAATCATGGGAAAGAAATTTGAGTACAAAAATATCCGTTTTGACTTTAAAGGTCGGGGTATTACACAAGAAATTAACCTTCTTGATATCGATGGAAAACGTGTAAAAGGTTGGTATAAAAATACAGAAGAAGTGCCTACTCTTCCAGCATTATTGAATGCTGCTGGGGCTGATGGATGGGAGCTTATTTCACACAGTGTTAACCAAGACAACCAAACTAATGGAGTTACATTTCATTATTTATACTTTAAGAGAGAAGTTATCTAATGTCAGATTCTGAACTTGATAAAATCATTAATTCAACACGGAGAGAGAGTACTAAGAGAAAACTAGGCAATAAAAGAATGTTGCCTTTTATTGTTGGATTAAGTATTTTGGCTTTTCTTTTAGTACTAACTAAAAATCTATTTTTCTTAATTCTTATTGTATCGTTAATCCTTATCCTCGTAATAAAAGAATCTATAGAATGGATAGGTTAGTACGATCGCCTGTAGGTTGGGTTGACGAAGGAACTCCAAAAACTCCCTAGCTACTGAGGCAACAAAGCTCGATCGCCCATATTGTGCAGTTTCTGGTCAGTTATAATGTTAGAGAAAGATCAAGAAAAATCCACAATCATGGCAGTCCATCAACCCCGCTATAACAAAGAAGAATTTGCCCGAAGAGGCGATCTCATTTATCAAACTCAAATACGTCCACTAGTCGAAGCAGGCAATCATGGCAAAATTGTGGCGATTTGCTAAAGCAACACTACGTGAACGACATTGAAGCAGGTATTTTTGAAGTAGCCGATACACCGATGGCAGCAGTCGATCGACTTTATGACCGTGAACCCGATGCTCAACCTTGGGTAATTCGGATTGGACATAGAGCCGTCTTCCATTTTGGTAGTATGATCAGCTGTAGGTTGAGTTGATGAAGGAACTCTAATATTCTTTAGCTACTTAAGTTAGGCTTTGTCAAAAAATGCGTATATTAGGAAAAACATAAAAATGGAGAAGCCTGATAAATATGCGCAGACATATCAGTGGATTTGATTACCTTAGAGCTTTTTTTTCAATTCTTGTCGTAGTATGGCACACACAAGCTATTTCATTTTTAAAAGAAATAAACTACTACTTACAAAATCTTGTAAATATCTTTTATTACAATATTTGCCTGCTTGCTGTTCCTGTATTTTTATTGATTTCCCTATATCTATTTTACAAAAATAAATTAATTTCTCAAACTTCTTTTCCAAAAAAAGAAAATGATGAGTTTAATTCGCCTATATGGTATTTGGACAATTATTGGTATAGTGTTTAACTCATTACCAAATCGATGGAATTATTTGTCAGGTCTACTGGATATCACAAACTTGCTGTGGATAATAATCGTAGGTAGCCGTCCGGGATTATTTTTCTTGTTTTCCTTAATACTTACTTCTTGCTTTTGCTTTTTTAACAGTAAGTATTTGCTAGTTCAAAAGCATAGCTTTCAGATTCAGATAATTCTTCTGCTGGTTAGTTTATTGGTTCTAATATTTCTGAGCTTCTATACACTGATAACACACAAAGATGAGTTCTCTGCATATTGGTATCCAGTATGCTTTATTCCTTATATTTTCAGCGCTTCTATCTTAGCTCTTATAGATAAAAATATAGAATCAGACTTGACAAAAAAAATCCATAAAAATAGATTCTTATTTATATTTATTTTGTTCTCTATTTTTATATTGTTCTCTTGGTTGGAATGGCAGATATTTAATGAGCCAGATATTTTTGATGGTTATCTATTACCTCCCTATGCAAGGGTATCGCTAGTAATAGGTTCATTTTTAATCTGCTATTGTGCAGTTTTATATGAAGGCAAACCACCTAGTTTAGTTAATTGGTTATCTCAAGAGTCTTTAGGAATTTATTTGCTTCATAACTATGCTCTATTCCTAATTGAGATTTTATTGAAAAAGCTTCAAACTCTTCAATTTTTTCAATTATTGGCAACAATGATTTTTAATCCTATTGCAAAAGTAATCTTTGCAGTACTATTATCTTTCCTTATTAGTAAGGTATTAAAAAATTATAAAGTTGGCAGAATAATGCTTAATTCTAGTTCTAAATGATATCCATTTATATTTAATGAAATGTAGCGTACACAATTTTTATTCAGCAATTATCACTATGGAAAAACTACTCGATCGTCATCAAAGCATGATTAGTGGATGAGCTTAGTTAAGCTACAGATATTTATAAATATAATGTATGTATGGAAGTTGAATGGGATCCAAACAAAGCAGCTATTAATTTACAAAAGCATGGTGTGCGTTTTTCTGATGCTGAGGCGGTTTTATTTTTGATCCCAATGCACTTTCCTTTGAAGACACAACGGCTCAAGGAGAGTAGCGATTTGTGGCGATCGGCATGGATCATCTCTGGCACTTGCTAGTCGTGGTTTATACGAATCGAGGAAACCGTGTTCGCCTGATTTCCGCCCGTTCTGCTACACGTTCAGAGAGGAAAAAATATGAAAGCGGAATATGATTTTAGTGAAGCCAAACGAGGGGCTGTCCTTCCCCAAACCGGAAAAACTCGCATCACAATTTATATTGATGACGATGTGCTAGAAACCTTTCGAGAACAGAGTGAATCTGCGGGTAAAGGCTATCAAACAATGATGAATGAAGCCTTGCGGCACTATTTAGAAAAGGTAAAGCAACCCCTAGATGAAGACACACTACGGCGAGTTATTCAAGAAGAATTGCAAGAGTTTCGTACCGCCAAGTAAATTTTTAGCAGCACGATCGCCTGTAGGTTGGGTTAACGAAGGAACCCCAAAACTCCCTAGCTGTGGAATACACGCCGTAGTGAGTTTCAACTCTACTCATCCCAAGCCGTCATCAAAGAAATTGCCCAAGGAGATACCAAAAAACTGGCAGAGATCAGTATTGATTTTGGATATGAGTTACCAATTCTTTGTACACCTTATGAACTTCTTGGAGATAATTATGTTTAAGGATGAGATTGTAGAAGAGATTCACAGAATTCGTGAGGAATACTCTCGATCGTTCAATCATGACTTGAAAGCTATCTTTGCTGATTTGCAAAAACAACAAGCAGAAAGCGGCAGAGAAGTTGTGAGCTTATTGCCAAAGCCTAGTCTAGCTAAACGTTGGAGCAGACGATCGAGAGATATTAGCAATGATCCAAAGGACACCAGCCAACACCTAACTTAGCCGTTACCCAGATAGAGATCAATAAAAAATCCTAAATCATTTTCTAAATTAGATTCCTTCTGATAGGTTATTCCACCCGCCGCCGGCGGGTGAAATCATTTGGGACTGCTATGGCTACCCTCACTAACAAGATCACCAAAAGATCGCTATCTGAGATGCTAGAGAATCAAGGTATGATCGTTAGGGATAGATCAATCTCGATCGAGCCTTGATCAAGCCTTGAGAAAACTTAGAAATATTGAAATTCATAGTTAAAGTTTATATAAATGCTGTTATTGCTGCGGATTCAGAATTTTGCCCTGATTGACTCCTTGGAGTTGGAATTTGGGGCGGGGTTGAATGTGTTGACCGGGGAGACGGGGGCGGGGAAATCGATTATTTTGGATGCGATCGATACGGTGTTGGGAGGAAAAGTTAGTAATCGCCTAATTCGTACCGGGAGCGATCGATCCTTCATTGAAGCCACCTTTGCTGCCATCCCCAGCT
>JAAUUE010000007.1 GCA_012031635.1 Coleofasciculaceae cyanobacterium SM2_1_6
GTTGCGCTGGGGAACCCCGCCCCAAAAGTCCAAAGCCACGGATATTCTCCGGCGGATGCTCACGGATCCCCAAGAAAAAGAGCGAATTATGGGCTGTCGAGCGCTGCGGGAAGCCAACTATCTCCAAGCTCTGCGGATTTATATTCCCCAATTATTGGAAGATGAATCCCTACGGGTGCGGTGCGTGCTGCTGGAGGTGATTGCCAGATTGCGTTTGGAAGAATATTATCCGGCGCTATTGCGGGGCTTGTATTACAAATCCACTAGGGAAGCGGCTCGACAGGCGTTAATCTCCATGGAGGATGAGGCGATCGCCCTAGTTCGATCGCTAGCGGCGGATCCCCATAAGCCCCAGTTGGTTAGGTTTCAAGCCTGGGAAGTCCTAGGGGGCATTGGCACTCGGTTGGCGGTGGCGAGTTTGGTGGAGGAGTTGCTCACCAGTTGGGGAAGTACCCGGCAGCAAATCCTGAAAACCCTCTTGAAAGTACCGGGGGAATCGGGCATTGAAATGGTGTTGGATCAGTTAGGACGGAGCGGGGTCGAGCATTTGATTTATCAGGAGTTGTTGTTTTTAGCTCAGGTCTACGGGGCGATCGCCGATCTCTTGGGGGATGATTTGGAGTTGCTCCGGCAATCTTTGCAAGACACGGTGGATGATATCCTCGATCGCTGTTTTCTGTTGATGAAATTTCTCTACCCACCCACGGCGATCCAAGCGGCGGCTTTTAACCTTGATTCGGAGGCTCGATCGAGTATTGCCCTCGGCATAGAAATCTTAGATAATACCCTCGATTTATCCACAAAACAAGTATTACTGCGAGTCCTCGACCAGCGCAGTATTCCCGAACGCCTCCTTAGTCTCCAGCCCCTGCTACCCTACAAAAAAATGTCGCCCCGCGATCGAGTGCATCACCTCCTAGAACTCCGATACTTCCTCTCCGATTGGTGTCTTGCCTGTTGTTTTCATGGGGCGAGGGCGGAGCGGTGGCGGCTCAATTTAGACATAATTCTGCTATGTTTAAGGCATCCGGCGGGCTTAGTCCGGGAAGCGGTATTAGCTTATCTCCAAGTAGCCTCGCCCCGTACCTGTAACTCATTGATCCAACTTCTCGACCAAGACCCAGACCCTTTAGTCGCCTCCCAGATCAGGCAGTTAATTGAATCTAGAGATTTTCATCATGCTGACTAGTGTTGAGCGTTTATTATTTGTGCGGGGTGTACCAATTTTCCAAGAGTTGCGGGATGACTTTCTGGTGCGGTTGGCGGCAGTGATGGATGAGGTGGCTTTTCCGCCCAATCACCGGATTTTCACCGAGGGGGAGGAGGGGCGATCGCTCTACATCGTGGTTTCAGGTTTAGTCCGGGTACATATAAGTGATCGGGATCTAGTCCGCCTGCAACAGGGGGCAACGTTTGGGGAAATGTCTTTGTTTGATGCAGAACCTCGATCGGCTTCGGTGACAACTCTCGCTCCCTGCGAATGCCTAATTCTCACGCAACTCCAACTCTATGATGCGATCGAAGAAACCCCCGGTGTGGCGATCAATATTATCCGGCTCCTCTCCCGGCGCATCCGTGAACTCAACAAAAAACTCAACTCCTACGAACAAGCCGCCCCCAATTCTCCCCAATCCCTACCCCAGACAAAAAATATCGCCCTCACTCCCAGAGGATAAAGATTAGCCATTTAAATCATCCTCTTGATGAGAGGCAATGACTCGATCGATCTCTGCTTGATTCTGTTCGTAATAAGTTTGGACCGCAATAAGATCATTTGAAGTGAGGCTGGGATAGTTACGGAGTAGTTCTTCATTGTCTGCTCCTTGTTTTTGGAAAGAAATGATCGTCCATACAGGAATACGAGTATTGCGGATTCGAGGATTCCCACCACACACACCAGCCGTCTTTTGGATGCTTCTAGTTTGCAATCGTTCCTGAAGAAGTTTGGTTTCTTCTGGGGTAAGAGATTCGATGATTTGAAAAAGGGAGTCTACTAACTTGATGTTGACCATTGTTTTTTGATCTTCTCGTGTACTTTTTCTAGGATATTACTAATACTGATCTAACCGGAATAATCGTCCTCAGAGGTTTGATCGATGTTCATACAGCTAGGCGATCGCATAGTTGATGACTAGAGCCTTGCTAATATTAAAATAGAAAATTCATCGGACTTATGACTTTAGCAATTGCCCTTGAACCTACACCAATAGAAACCGATGCTCACGGTGTTGTCCGAGTTGCCAAAACTCGCATTACCCTAGATACCGTTGTCACTGCTTTTTTGGAAGGCTGCACACCAGAAGAAATCGGCGAGCAATATTCATCGCTACAAATCTCAGATATCTATCTTGTAATTGGTTATTATTTGAGACATCGGGATGAAGTTCATGCCTATCTTGCCGAACGTCAACACCAGTCAGCGATCGTTCAACAGGAAACTGAACAACGATTTAATCCGATCGGTATCCGCGATCGCCTCCTTGCTAGAAAAAATCAGTACAGGTAAGCTAAGATGGTTCGGTTCCTAGCTGATGAAAATTTTAATAATCAAATTGTGCGGGGTATTCTTCGCCAAAGCCCAAGTATTGATATTGTGCGAATTCAAGATGTGGGTTTATCAGGAGCAGATGAACCCAGTGTATTGGCATGGGCAGCCCAAGAAGAACGAATTGTTCTGACCCATGATGTGGCAACGATGATAACTTTTGCCTACGATCGCATCCAAGCAGGATTATCTATGCCCGGATTATTTGAAGTAAGTCGTCGTGTCTCCCTAGGTTTAGCAATAGAAGAAGTAATCCTAATTGCTGAGTACAGTTTAGATGGAGAGTGGGAAGGACAAGTAAGATTTCTACCTCTAAGATAAACGTTAGAATTTAGCTGGGTTGAATTTAGAAGATGAGGTCATTCATGATTTATTAAGGAGAGACATCATGCAAGAATCAACAGTTTACCGTTCTATCCAGAAAGAAGCTAAGGCTGACGCAAAACGAGAAATTGCTCTCAACTTTTTACGAGATGGCTTGTCAATCGAGATCATCGCCCGTGGAACAGGTTTATCGATTAAAGAAGTAGAACAGCTTCAACAACAAAGCAATACATCTTCCCAGAGCTAGAGTTTCGATCGATGTTCATGTAGCTAGGCGATCGCAAATTTGATTGACCAATACCCTCATCCTGAAGCCTCAAGCAGTCTTGATATCTGACTGACAAAAAGAGAAGGAAAATGAATGGAAATCATTAATGCCTAGAAAATGGTAGGCTTTTAGAATAAACTGTCTATCTATAAGGAGCTAAATCTTATGGCTACGGAAAATGGGGTAATGATGCAGTATTTCCATTGGTACAATCCCACCGATGGAAACCTTTGGAAACAGGTAGCAGAAAAGGCTGAAGAACTGGCGGCTAAGGGTGTGACTTCCCTCTGGCTCCCTCCCGCCTATAAGGGAACTGGGGGTGGCTACGATGTGGGGTATGGGGTTTATGACTTGTTTGACTTGGGGGAATTTGACCAAAAAGGCTCAGTACGGACTAAGTATGGTACTAAGGACGAGTATATCCATGCCATTAAAACTGCCCAAAAACACGGGATTCAAATCTATGCCGATGTGGTGTTTAATCACCGCCTAGGGGCTGATGCAGAAGAAGAGGCCGAAGCTACGCCCTTTGACCCCAATAATCGTCATGCTCAGATTGGGGAATATCAAAAAGTTAAAGTCTGGACACACTTCACTTTTCCAGGTCGACTCAAAGAACCCTTTGATAAAACCACCCAGTATTCTAGTCTGCAATGGCACTGGTGGCACTTTGATGCGATCGACTACAATTCCTACAACCAAGGACAAAAAGCCATTTATCTCCTCAAGGGCAAGGAGTTCGATCGTAATGTAGACCTAGAAAAGGGTAATTTTGACTATCTCATGGGCTGTGATCTGGATATGGATCACCCAGAAGTGCAGGGAGAGTTGAGATACTGGGGAGAATGGCTGATGGACACCACCGGCGTAGATGGTTTCCGGTTTGATGCTGTCAAGCACGTAAAAGCTGAATTTTTCCAACAGTGGCTAGAACATCTCCGTCACTACGCCAAGCGGGATTTGTATGCCGTCGGTGAATACTGGTCTTATGAAGTTGAGGCTCTCCACAGTTTTATTGAGGTGACAGGCGGCAAAGTCCAACTTTTTGATGCACCCCTGCACTACAATTTCCACGCTGCTAGTGTCAGTGGCAATACCTACGACCTCCGGCAGATTTTTACCAATACCCTAGTTAAGAATCAGCCCACCCTCGCTGTCACCCTTGTGGAAAACCATGATTCTCAACCTCTGCAATCTTTGGAATCTGTAGTCGAGCCTTGGTTCAAACCCCTAGCCTATGCCTTGATTCTGCTGCGGGCGGAAGGTTATCCCTGTATTTTCTATGCGGACTACTACGGTGCTCACTACAAAGACCGGGGCAGAGATGGCAACGAGTACGAAATTTGGTTAAATAGTTTCCAAGAAATTCTTGACCAGTTTCTCTTTGCCCGGGAAACCTATGCCTACGGGGATCAATACGATTATTTTGACCATCCCAACACGATCGGCTGGACTCGCCTCGGCAATGACAAACATCCGGGAGGTGTCGCTGTGGTGCTAACTAATGGCAGTGACGGCTTCAAATGGATGGAAATTGGGCAGCCCAATAAAACCTACAAGGATATTACTGGGCATATCACAGACACCATCACCACCAATGACCACGGTTGGGCAGAATTTCGCTGCAACGCAGGCTCCGTCTCCGTCTGGGTTCTCGAGTAGCAGATATCCTTGACAGCAAATACGGTTCAAATGTACTATAAACAGAGGTAAAGATTTCATTGAAGATTTGGCGTTGTTGATCAGTAGAATGAATTGTTAAATATGCAGATTGCAAAAGGTATTTACTGCGAGACTTCTGAAATTTTGCACAAACAGTTTTCATACTTTAATATAGCAACGTCCAGATTTTCACACCTATATCTTTTTTTTGTAATAAATTTGCTCAATAACTAATTTGAGAGACGCAGACAAAACATAATTTATTCAATATTTATTTATGAAGATTGACAATCCATTTGATAGGATGCTTGAAAATTATAGAGGTCATATCCCCGGATCAGTACGAGATGCTGCTGTCTATGTTACTGATACTCTTGATTTGGCATGGGCTGCTGCTCAATCAGTTTTTGAAGAACAGGCAAAGCCAGAACATGCTTTAAAAATTCTTGAATTATTTCTTTTAGAAGCAAATAAATATAAGCTTGAACAACAAGAAGAACTTAAAGAATTTTTTTTAGAAAAAAGCAAATGGGAGATTAGAGATCAGGAAACTGATGATATATAATTTTGACCTTACCTAATTATTTTCATTAAGCTTCATGTAATACTTTTGGTGTTGCAGAAAAGAGATATTAATTCTTGAATATGCAGATTTTAGAAAGTAGCTACTTGCTCCTGACATAGCAATGCTAAAAGAATATGAGTCGATTAACATTACGATTACCGGAAACTTTACATCAACAGCTTATTCATCTCGCTGAAGGTGAAGGTGTATCACTAAATCAGTATATTGTTTATGCATTGACTCGTCAGGCAGCCTTAGCCCCTATAATTCAGGTTCCTGAAGCAGAAATCGAACAACAACAGGCATTCCAACGACTGATCAAGCAATTAGGGCAAGCATCCCCTGCTGAGATGGAATCTGTATTAACAATGCGCGAACAAACAGAACCAGAATCAGACTTAAGTTCAGAGATAGTCACTCGTCTCCAAGAATGCATCCGCAAGCAGGTATGAAAAATAAAAATGATTCTTTTTGTGAATAAAACTGTTGATAAAAATTAGTTCGATCGAGCCTAGCTTAGTTTTAATAACTTGAGACTCGTAGGTGCGCCCAGAGCGATCGCAAATAATTAACACAACTTTATTTTATAGACTAAAATCCATTTATCTCAAAGGGCATAAATTACTAGCTTCAACGGTTTGGCAACACATACTCACCAACCAACTCTCTCTAGAGCAAACTGCCGAAAATTGGGGTGTGTCGATTTCTGCGATCTACGAAGTGACGCAATACTGCGAAAGTCACTAAGAATTATTGAAATTATAGTCGTTACCATAAAAGTTAGGACGAATTCGGCTACTTCGACAACGCTAAGCATAAATTCGACTTCGCTCAGCCAACGTATCTGGTCTTGTCCTAATTAATCTGTCTAGCACTATAGAAACTGACGAAGAACGTTATGGATTACAAGCTAAAGGAGTTGCCCTTGAGTCTATAAATGTTGCTTAATGTACACTTTTTTGAGGTAAAGTCTGGGAAATTTGCCAAAAAATTGTAGATAATTGATGGCAGTAACTTTCAATAACTAACACTACCAGCCGCCCATGCCTAATGCTGCCGTTGAACTCAGGGATGTTTGTAAGTCTTTTGCCAAGGATCGTCACCAAGATTTGCTAGTGGTAGATCAGGTGAATTTGGAAATTCGGGAAGGGGAATTTTTCTCGCTTTTGGGTCCTTCAGGCTGTGGTAAAACCACTAGTCTACGGATGATTGCAGGGTTTGAGCATCCCAGCGCTGGAGAGATTTATATTCATGGCGAACCTATGGGCGATCGCCCCCGTTCCATCGTCCCGTGAACACCGTATTCCAAAACTATGCCCTGTTTCCCCACCTCACCGTCAGCCAAAATGTCGCCTTTGGTTTAGAAATGGAAAACCTGTCCAAGGCAGAAATTCAACACCGGGTTGCCGCAGTCCTAGAGCAGGTGCAGCTAGAAGGTTTAGCCAAACGTTATCCCAAGCAAATGTCTGGGGGACAGCAGCAACGAGTTGCCCTCGCCAGAGCTTTAGTAAAACAGCCCGCCGTCTTATTATTTGATGAACCCCTAGGAGCGCTGGATTTGAAACTCCGCAAGGAAATGCAACTGGAACTAAAGCGGATGCAACAACGCCTAGGGCTAACTTTTATTTATGTCACCCACGACCAAGAAGAAGCCCTCACCATGTCCGATCGCATCGCTGTGATGTCAAAGGGCAAAGTCCTCCAAGTCGGCTCTCCCATGGAAATCTATGAGGAGCCTGTGAATCGGTTCGTGGCAGATTTTATTGGCGAGACAAACTTCCTAACAGGCAGAGTTGCTTCTCAGCAAGGGGGCAGGGTTGTGGTTTTAATCGATGAAGAAGTTCCCATGACCGTGGATTGTCGGCAAGAAATGCCGCTTGGGAAAATTGTCACCCTCGTGATCCGTCCTGAAAAAGCCGAAATTTATGATAGCAATCACCCGTCCCAGTCCACGCTTCCCGGTGTGGTGGAAGAGGTTGTATACATTGGCACCGATACCCGTTATCTTGTCCGGCTCACGCCCCAAAGTATCGTTAGTGTCCGTCGCCAGAATCTCCACCGTCGGGATTTAACTTTGCATCATGTGGGAGAAAAAGTCCAAGTATTAATTAATAGTGATAGTATCTGCATTCTAGAAGACGATCGAGCCGCTCAAGATAGCTACTCAAGACGCATCACAGAAATGGCTGTGTCTTAGAGGATGTCTGAGAAGTCGATCGTAGGGACACAAGGCTTTGCACCCTTACCCAATTCCTGATTTGGATCAGCCATGTAGAGAATCGGCATTAGTCTGTGCTGAAATTTCAGACACTTTTCAGATATCTTCTTAGTTGGCAACCACCGGAAACTAGTCTCTAAATTAATAATTCTCATCTCATATTGAAGCCCAGATATTAGTCCCAAATCCCCAAAATTATGCAATTAGAAGAAATAGTTAACCAGAGTTTGACGGTAGAGATAAAGACAAGCAAAACTGATCAAGATTTCGTCAAGCAAATTCAACAAAGGTTAAGTCTATTTCGCCTCTATCCCGGTGGCAGATGGATTGATGGTTTGTATGGCAGTAGAACCGAAGCTGCCCTGCTAACCTTTGGGACTACCTTAGGTTTAAATAGTTTTAATTTAGGAAAGATCGATCGCACCTTTGCCCAGGGTTTATTAAATACTAATCCCGTAGATTTTGCCCTGAGTTTTGCCAAGAATCGTCCCCGGATTTTCCAAGATTTTCAGCAATTAACTGTAGGTTTTGATTCCCAACGTTTACCAATTCTAGACATTGGCTATCTGAAATCTCCCTATCCCTTAGATATTAATTCCTATAGTCTCCGGCTCAAGGAAAAACCAGACTATCAAGAAGTAATTTCTCTAGGCGCAATGGCGAAATTAAATAACCCCGTTCGATCGGTCACCTTTAATCCCTACCCAGCGATCGGACAACTGCCAACGATTGATCATAATGGTTTGAATTTTCTCCATAGCGATGTTACTGAAGCGTGTGTAGTGGTGGGCAGTTTTGTAGAAGGAGAAGTGCGGACTCGTTGGTTAGGAAAATCTGCCATGACTCCGGTAGAAATGTGGAGTAGTACTAAGTTTATTAGTCTTTTATATTTGATCTCCCAAATTAATTCTCGGTTTATTAATTGCGATGTGGATAATTGTGTCATTAGAAATCCTAATAACGGGGCAGTTTATCCATTTTTTGATCTGGTTAGTGACATTTTTACCTACGATACAAAGATTTCTACTTCTAATGCCTTGGCAGCCATGTTTAAGCGGTTTAATTCTTGGGTGGGGTTAGAAGTTTGGCTCAAAAAAATGACAGGAAATAGTAATCTCCAGTTTTCAGGTCGGTATGGGGAATTGCCGTTTATTAATACGCCGGAGTTGGTCGATCGCAAGCTCAATCAAACGGTATTAAAATCTGTAGCCGAGGGAAATATCGGCAGCAATTCTGTCTCTGCCTACGACCTGACCCGAATGATTAGTCTACTTGGTTGGCATTATCACATTCCCGCCAATGCGCGGCTGCCGGGGGCGCAGTGGGATAGTTTAGAGAGTTTGGCTCGGGCGATGGGGAAAGATACGGCGAGGCATCTGGATTTTGCGATCGACAAGTTGGCTCTCACTAGTGTCATTAGTTACCCGGTAGTATTATCAAAAATGGGCTTTGGACGCAGCACCATCAGAAACCGGACTGAGCTAGTTTATACGGGCTTAATTCGCTTCATTGACAAACGCACGAAACCCGCCAAACTCAGAACCATGGCCCTCACCCTCCGGGCAGCGAAAGGTCTGAACAATGAAGATGAGGAGGCAAGACAGCTAGATGCTCGCATGGGAGCAGAAATCACAGAAATTCTCAGGCGTTTAATCACGGAAGAGCTAGGGTAAAACCTTTTTGGGTTAGGATAATAGTACTAAATTTTCTACAAGAAGTTATGGCGAAGCGATCGACAGAAAATAAACTTACAAGTAAAAATGCTCCTAAGCGGGTTAAGATTTCAGAGATATCAAATTCTCAAACTACTAATAAAAGAAGTCTTCAAACCTCTACCCAAAAGCCTTTGGGGCGCAAGGAAAAGTTAGAAGCGGCTAAAAAGGCAAATCAGGCCATGATGAAAGTATGGCAACTTATTTCTCAGCGCAAAGACAGTGATGCCCAAGATCACCTTTGACACTAATATATTTATTTCTCGTAAATATGCCCAACTGCCTGAGAAATTTTATATGTCTGTAGTTGTGCTTCAGGAGCTTGTTGCTGGAGCGCAGGATGAGGCAGAACTTAAGGGTTTGTTGGTTGCTCGTCGGGGATATGAAAAAGCTGAGAGGTTACTTGTCCCCACTTCTGAAGATTGGTGGCTTGTTGGTAAGGTTATTTATGCACTACAAAAGGGTTTAAAGTCACAAAGAGGGGGACTAACCCCGAAAATGTCTGCTGATCAGAAATACAGAATCACTCATGATGTGTTAATCGCCCGGACAGCAAAGCGAGTAGGGGTGATACTAGTGACAGATAACATCAGAGACTTTGAGACTATTCAACGTTTTGTAATGTTCGTTTGATAGCTGGAGATGAATATTTTGGGCTGTAGTTTAGAAAGCGATCCATAGCTCTTATAGTCGTTGCCATAAAAGTTAGGACGAATTCGGCTTCTACTTCGCTCAGCCAACGTATCTGGTCTTGTCCTAATTGATCTGTCTAGCACTATACAATTTAATTTAGATACTTCATCAAGCATTTTCTCGTAACACAGGTTCATAGCCAGCATCGGCGGGAGCCACCACGGAAATAAAAGTTAATGGTTCATCCCCAATATTACGGACTCCATGGACACAACCCTTAGGGGCAACGACTACATCCCCCGCCGAAATTAGTTTTACCGTTCCTGCCATGTCTAAATAATATTCTCCTTGCCCAGTTAAGATTGTCCAAGTATCTTGCCCTTGGGGATGAATATGGGCAGGAATTTCTTGCCCCGGTTTGATATACCAAGCAACGATCGCTGCGTGGGTAGATTCAGTGATTACAGAGCGGATTGGCTCCCCATCTGTGGGCTGAAAAAATTGGGAACTGGGAAAGATTCTGGGGATATTCATAAGGCTCGAAGATAGAGAATTTAAGGAAAGATAAACTTATGGTTCGATTACTTTGTTCGGGGTCGATCGCTTAAGTAGCAAACTTGCTACAACAATACCAATAATCGCCAGTACTGCCATGGGATAAAAAACGTAGGTGTAATTGCCAAATAAATCCCGAATTTGTCCCGTAACCAGAGTACCGATCAAAGCCCCCACCCCGTAGGCTGTAAACACAATCCCATAATTTTGAGCATACTGATTGGGGTTGAAAAATTGCAAAGTAATCGTTGGAGCCATGGCTAGCCAGCCGCCAAGATTGAACCAATACAGACAAAAGGCAATGAGGTAGGTGGCGACCTGTCCCTTTTGAGCGCCAATCATCATAATTGAGGCAATCAAGATCAAGGTGTAGGAAGCGATCGCTACGTAGTGGGGTTTGAAGCGATCGCACAGCCAGCCAAATAGAGGACGACTCAGACCATTGAACAGGGCAAATAGAGACACACTGCTAGCAGCTAAGGTCGGATTAATTTCAATCACTTCTTGACCCACAGAACTAGAAATCCCGATGGCACTCAAGCCCACCAGACTCGCGATCGCGTAGCAAATCCACAATCCATAAAAAGCCCGATTTTTTAAGATTTGGGGGGGATAATTAAGAGCTTGAGCAGAGGCGGCCCTGGGGGAAGTTTGCCGGGGCTGCCAGTCCTTTGGGGGTGGTTTGAGCAGGGGGGCGATCGTCAGGACAATGATCATAAAAGCTATACCCAAAATCCGCAAGGTGGGCTGAATCCCATAGGCGGCAATTAATTGATTGGCGAGGGGAGCAGTGAGTAAGGGAGAAAGCCCAAAACCGATAATTGTCAAACCTACCGCCAAGCCACGCTTGTCGGGGAACCACCTCGCCACCACCGCCATCGGCACACCGTAGGCGATCCCCACCCCTGTCCCCGTTAATACGCCATAGGTGAGGATCATCATCTCAACGTTACTTGCCAAGCTAGAGAGAATGTATCCCAAGCCAACGATAATGCCGCCAAGGGCAGCGACCGGGCGCAGACCAAGACGGGGAATATAAAAACCGGCGATCGGCATCAGGAGAGCATAAAAAACTAGGGATACAGTGTAGGGTAATAGGCTTTGAGTGGCGGTAATGCCCAACTCCTCTTCCAGTGGTTTTCTAAACACGCTCCAAGTATAGAGATTTCCCAAACAGAGTAAAATCATCATCCCTAAGGGAATCAGCAGCCAGCGCCCTGTTTCGGCGGGTATTCCCAATACAGTTACATTTGAAGGATTGTCGTCAAGCATAAATTGTCAGGCAAAGGTTTACTGGTTCCGCACCATGGAAAAATATCTAAAACTCTTTTGGTCTGTGGATTTCGACAATTTAACATTAAAATAACTAAGATATTTGTCAAGAGGAAATTTTAGTCAAATAATTCGATCAGGCGGAACCAGCACCATCTACAGAAAACCTCGTTTCCTGTGCAAGGAATGCGGACGGCAGTTTTTGGAGCATCCCTCCCGACAACCCATTGACCAAGATACTATTACCTTAGATTGATAAAGTGCTTTTGGAACATCTAACCTTGACGGCGATCGCTCGGATAACAAGAGTTTCTGGATGCGGCTCACTACAGGGTCTTGCTTCGAGTCTGATTACTATTCAATGACTACCTAAATTTGCAAATCCTTGTAGATAACTATAGAATCGAAGAGAAAAAATTTAGAAAAAATAGATTTATGGCTCGATCGCACCCCTATCAACCCCTACCCCTGCGAGTATTCCATGGTGTCAATGGCTTAGTTGCCCTAGGGGCGATCGTCACTGGTTTTTTGGTACATAACAGTTTTGATGGCAGATTTGGGAAACTGCCCCTATCCAGAGTCAATAATATTATCGATCTGCATGGGACTTTGGGCTTAACTTTGATGTTTGTGTTTCCGGTGTTTGCTCTCTACAGTTTCCATGCCGGGCAAAAACGCCTAGTCCAAGCAGATTCCCTCAACAAATTATCGCAGCTTGGTAAACCCATCTGGTGGTATAGCCTCCACCGCATTGTCAATACTCTATTTCTAGTTGCCACAAGTTGCGCTCTTCTTTCTGGCAGAATGATGCAGGAATCATGGCTACCCTTGGGAGAATTGGATCAGGTTTGGTACTCGGCTCACCTCGCAGCTTGGGCAGTAATAACCTTAACTATTCCCATTCATTTATCTATGATTATCAAAGTCGGCGGTGTGCCTCTGCTCTTGTCGATCGCCAGTTTCTCTAATCGTCCGGGAGACCAGTGGCAGGACTGGGGGAGAAAG
This sequence comes from Coleofasciculaceae cyanobacterium SM2_1_6, assembly GCA_012031635.1. Taxonomy (GTDB): domain Bacteria; phylum Cyanobacteriota; class Cyanobacteriia; order Cyanobacteriales; family JAAUUE01; genus JAAUUE01. The sequence continues at coordinate 12,760 of JAAUUE010000007.1, forward strand.
TTTGCTTCAATGCTCGATCGACGCTCCCGCCCTTAAATCTTGAAAATACTTAGAATCTCCTAACAATCCCCTAAAATCTTAGCTAATGGCAAAAAAATCAAACCCACTATTACTAAGTGCCGAAATTTTGGTTCTAGCCCTAATCGCTGCGGCTTTCCTCGCTCCACTTTTTGTCTCTGCAACCCAAAACTAGGGTATCGTAACCAAAACTATAAACTAAGACTAGAGTAGTTCATTAGGCTAGGTTTAGGAACTCAACTCAACCTAACAAATTCATGAATCGGCGATCGTCCCAACTAAATACTCTAAGTTACAGACTAACTATAGTGATCTTAAATTATTTTCTAAACATTAGATGGCCTCTGGTAGCTTGTTCCACCCGCCTGCGGCGGGTGAAATCATTTGGGACTGCTACACAAACTAACTACATATCTAGGGTGTTGCCCCGTTTGTACTGTTCATAGGCTTTGAAAAATAATCCACCAAGGGTGACAAAAATCAGACCCAAAACGATCCCAGAAAGTAGAGGTTCAACCACAATAAAACTCCTTATTATTCTTATATACTTATTACCTAATGCTTATTTCATAATATAGCAGTCTCAAGCAATTTCCAGCAATTCCACAGTTCCCAACATCACAGTTCCCAATATCGCCGCACCAGCAGTTTTTCCACTTTTCAAATCTAATCAAGTAAGGGCAAAATCTGGCGGATTAGTCCGATCGTGACCGCAGGTTGTTCTAGTTGGGGAGTAAATCCGACATCATCCAGATAGTAAAAGCCCCGAATGGCTTGAGGATTCATAGCTGCCAGCTGTCGCCCCAACTCAGGGCTGGTGAACTGAGAACCCCGACCCCAAATCATGGCAGTAGGAGTTGTCAATTTGGGAATGTATGGAGACAAATCAAAGCACAAATCACCACGAACAAAGGAAAGTGCGGCATACTCTGCATTCTCACGTTGAGCCGATTGCAAGTATGCTTCAACAATTTCTGGGTAAATTCGCTCTGCCTTAGCAAACTGGCGTTGCTCCAAAAAGCTCCGAATCCCCAAGCTATTGGCAACCCCCGTCCCGTAGAGCAGTTGATTGAGCAAGGGAGCATTCACAGCTTGAGCAAACTGAGCGAAACCACTCTGGCGATAGTCTTGTCCAAACTCACTCAAACCAGAGGCTGTAGTGACAATTAAGGACTTGAATAGCTCTGGTCGCTCGATCGCTGCCCGAATTGTGAAGGCTGCTGTCAATGACGAGGCAATTACCGTTGTCGCCCCAGTACAGGTCTGCTCCATGAACTCGATGATAGTTTCGATATAATCTTCGGCTTGGTAGCTACGAGGGGGATGAGCCGATCGCCCCCAGCCAATCAAATCGGGAGCCAAGACTTGATAATCTGCGGCAAAAGCTGGATATACTTTTGACCATTCGTAGGCGGAGGAACCACCACCAAAACCGTGCAGAAAGACTAATGTTTCTGTTGAGGTAGGTTCATGCCATGGTTCTCCTTGAGCCGTGTAATAGACCATCTTGCCGAGTTTGGTCACGATCGATCGTTCGCCAAAACCACGAGGGATAAACATTTAAATTTTCTCCTGATTCATCCTAACTAAACAATTTATAACTGCTAGGGAATATTGATTCTTAAGATTAATTTGTACTTTCTTGATTATTACTCTACAAGTTATTAAGCATTGTTACTGCCTTGTTAAGGTCTGTTGCAAATTTACCTAGGGCGGGGCAGATTTCGGAGGTAGGCGTGATACCATAGCATGACCTAAGGATAAAAAGAGATAAGGGAGAAAAACTTTGGTTCTAAGAGTTGCTGTGGTAGGGTCTGGTCCGGCTGGTTCTTCGGCGGCGGAAACGTTAGCAAAAGCTGGAATTGAGACCTTTTTGTTTGAGCGCAAATTAGACAACGCCAAACCCTGCGGTGGAGCGATTCCTATGTGCATGGTGAGTGAGTTTGACCTCCCCCCCCACATTATCGATCGCAAAGTCCGCAACATGAAAATGATCTCCCCTTCCAATGTTGAAGTGGATATTAATATAACCAAGCCCGATGAATATATTGGTATGTGCCGCCGAGAAGTTCTCGATGGTTTCCTGCGCGATCGCGCTGCCAAGTTTGGGGCAAAATTAATTAACGGGACTGTGCATCAGCTAGATATTCCCTCAAAGAATACTGATCCCTACACCCTCCACTACGCCGATCATTCTAGTGGCAGTCTCGAAGGAGAAGCCAAAACCCTACAGGTAGACGTGGTAATTGGAGCCGATGGAGCTAATTCCCGCATTGCCAAAGCCATTGATGCCGGGGACTATAACTATGCGATCGCCTTCCAAGAACGCATCCGTCTCCCAGAGGACAAAATGGCTTACTACGAAAACCTTGCCGAAATGTATGTGGGGGATGATGTCTCTACGGACTTCTACGCTTGGGTATTCCCCAAATATGACCATGTAGCCGTTGGCACTGGCACCATGAAAGTCCACAAAGCTACCATCAAGCAACTCCAAGCTGGCATCCGCACCCGGGCAGCAAAAAAACTTGCTGGTGGTGAAATCATCAAAGTCGAAGCGCATCCAATCCCCGAGCATCCCCGTCCTCGGCGGGTTGTGGGTCGGGTTGCCCTCGTGGGTGATGCCGCCGGAACCGTGACCAAATCCTCTGGGGAAGGCATCTACTTTGCAGCCAAGTCTGCCCGGATGTGCGCTGAAGCAATTATTGAGTTTTCTAACCAAGGCACCCGGATTCCTACGGAAGAAGAACTAAAAATTTACATCAAACGCTGGGATCGCAAGTATGGCTTAACCTACAAGGTCTTGGATATTCTGCAAACTGTCTTCTATCGCTCCAATGCGACCCGGGAAGCCTTTGTGGAAATGTGCTCTGATAAAGATGTGCAAAAACTAACCTTTGATAGCTATCTCTACAAAACTGTGGTGCCGGCTAATCCCCTGATTCAAATGAAGATCACGGCGAAAACGATCGGTAGCCTCCTCCGGGGTCATGCTCTTGCCCCCTAAGATGGTTCTGGACTCACCCCAAATTATTGATTAAATGCTACTCCCCCAGTTTTAGGGGGATTTTTTATTGCGTCTTCTTGGCTATTGAAATTAGCTACTACTTACTAAAAGCTACTTAATTCTTAATTGCCAACATTTCTCTAAAAACTTTCCCAATTTTACCGGGGAGATAGTAACCTGCCGAGTCACACTCCAGACTTGGAGCAGTTGGGTGGGATTGGAGATTTGAACCTTGATGGGTTGATAGAGACTGCATTGGCAAGGGATATCTAGCTCCTGGAGTCGTTGGTATACTTGCCATCGGTCTAATCCGAGGAGATCGATCGAATGCTCTGCCGATAGGGGTAAAGAGGGAGGATTCATAGTGGCATTAGGCTGTTAGGCTAAATTGTTAGAACAGAAACCTTGGGAATGAATAGAAATTAGTATAGCATTATCTCTCAATTTATTGCTAGTTATTCTCAATTAATCTTTAGGTTAATAATAAATTAAGGCGAAAAAACCGTAGATTGAGAGTCGCTATTCTCAATTAACCTGTGTTATTGTTTGATAAGTGCTACCTAGAAATTGTTAAGTCAAGTTAATTTGCAAGTCTTTTGTTAGGAGCTTTTCTTGGATTTCTTCGTAATTGCTGATGTCTATATAATGAGGGAAAACTAGAAACTTATGTCTATCACCCAGGGTTTAGTCCGTGCTTTCGGTGAAATTGGAAATAATCCGGTTTTATTAGAAAAGAGTGTCACCGCACCAATCTGCGAGGGCATGAATGTTTTGTTGGCAAGTTTTCAGGCTTTGCATCTGCAATACCAAAAGCATCATTTTGTAGTTGAGGGTTCCGAGTTTTATTCCTTGCACGAATTTTTTGCAGATAGCTCCAAAGATGTCCAAGGCTATGTCCATGATTTGGGGGAACGTCTCAATGGCTTGGGGGCAGTGCCTGTGGCTAGTTTTAGTAAGTTGGCTGAGTTGTGCTGTTTTACACCAGAAGCAGATGGCATCTATGACTGTCGGCAAATGCTAGAACATAATCTGGCAGCCGAAAAAGAAGTCATCCAAGTCCTCCGCCGTCAAGCGGCTCAAGCAGAAAGTCTCGGCGATCGAGCCACTCGCTACCTCTACGAAAAGTTTCTTCTCGAAACGGAAGACCGGATGTTCCACCTCGACCACTTCCTCGCCCCCGACAGCCTCACCAAGAGTTTTGTTGGTATTAATAACTAATCGACATTGCTCAATATTGGACAATATTAGAGGATGTCTGAAAAGGGATGATCTGTAGTATTTCGCACTCAGAGATCCCTCCTATAGCCCACCTTCAAAAGGGGGGAAGCAGATTCAAAGTCCCCTTTTTGTTGGCGTAGCCTTCCCGTAGGGTAGGGGGATTTAGGGGGATCAAAACTTTTGCCACCCACAGTAAGACTTTTCAGGCATTCTCTTAGCCAAGGCTACTCCTAATCAGCAACGCTAAAGTTATTTGATAAAAAATGGCTGAATATCTACCAGAGTATTTACCAGAGATTCTTGCCCTAGACTTTGATGGGGTAATTTGTAATGGGCTGCGGGAATATTTTGAGATTGCTTGGCGGGTCTATCTCCAAGTTTGGCGGGGACAGGGAATTAAGGAAAATTGGCGGCAGGCTTTTTATAATTTACGCCCGGTGGTAGAAACTGGTTGGGAAATGCCGCTGGTGTTGCGGGCTTTGGAGTTGGGGTTTAGTGAGGCGAGTATTTTGCTTGATTGGGGGCGATCGCCTCCCAGATCGTAGCTACAGAGAATATTGATCCCAAATTAATCGCCAAGTTAGTAGACGGTTTACGAGATCAGTGGATTGCGGAAGATGTGGCAGATTGGTTGAGCTATCACGAGTTTTATCCCGGTGTCGTAGCAGCAATCCAAAAACTCCAGACCCAAAACCTCACCATCCTAATTATCAGCACCAAAGAAGGGCGATTTATTCAACAATTGTTGCAGCAAGCTGGGGTTGAGCTGCCAAGGGAGGCAATTTTGGGCAAGGAATACAAGCGTCCCAAGGCAGAAATTCTCCAAGATTTATTAGAATCTCGATCGAGTAATCTCTCCAGTAATATCCCTAGCCATCTTTTAAGTAATCTCTCCAGCAATATCCCCAGAAATATTTGGTTTGTGGAAGACCGCCTCAAAACCCTAGAGCAAATTGCCAAAATGCCAGCCCTAGGGGGGGTAAAACTATTCCTTGCGGACTGGGGTTATAATACCCAAGCTATGCGGGATCAGGTAGTCAATCAAGTAGGGAATTTTGCAGGGGATCGATCGCTAGAGACTTCCCCAGCTAATCCTCCAGATAATTCTACAGATCATGATTACAGCAGTTCCTTTAATAACTCTTCAATTAAACTAATTTCTTTAGAAACTTTTGGGCAAAACTTAAAAAATTGGCTATGAACAGGTTGAGTCGACCATTCTGCAAATGGCATCGAATCTCTGGGATTATTTGCAAGGTTAAGCAGGTTTTTGAGCTAATCTGGATTCACCCCTAGGGCTAGGAGTTGGGCTAATAGCCTGTCGGCACGTTGACGCTCCTGCTCAGCACGTTGGGATTCCTGCTCAGCACGTTGGGATTCCTGCTCGGCACGTTGGCTGAGTTCGAGGGTGGTGAGGAATTTTTGACCATCGGGACGATAAATCTCAAGGATTTCTTCGTTCAAAGCAAATCTGATTTGCAATCTGGGGCTAACCCAATTACCAGTATCCTCAATGATATTTAGGCGTTGATTTTGTCGATACAAGCCATGGAAGTCATTTTTGTCAGGGTCGTAGATGTAGTATTCCTCTACGCCATAGTTGTCATAGAACTGGAGCTTTTTGGTCATTTCCTTCAGACGATTACCGGGGGAAAGAATTTCAAATACGACTTGGGGGGGGATGTTGCTTTCTCTCCATTGCTGATAGGAGCCACGATCGCCCTTGGGGCGTGCAAAGGCAACCATCACATCAGGGGCGACCCGAATTTCTGGTTTACCTTGGACAGGATACCATAGCAGATCGCCAGCAACAAATACGTTAGCATCATTGGCAAAGAGTAGTTCTAGGTTTTCTTTGATGAAGACAATCCAACGGAATTGCTGGGTGTTATCTGCCATGGGCTGACCGTCACTGTCGGGATAAACGATTTTCCGGTTGGTTAATGGTGCATTAGTCATTATCTTAACTCGCAATTAGTGTCACCTAATTTCTAATTTAACATAGTTAAAAATAGTTAAAAATATTAACTTGAGGCAACAAAAAATATGGCGTTTATCTTCACTGGATACTTTGCAAACAACTTTTTAGGCTCGTTGGCTTAGCCTCCCTGAAGGGGAATCGCTAGAGGTGGAACTAGAAGAAAGTTTGAGATTGAGAATCGAGAGAAGAAAAATAGCCAGAAACATCACCAGCCCGATCGCACAGGCGTAGCTAATTTCTAGATTATTAAAAGCCTGTTCGTAGAGATAATAAACCAAAGTTTTCGAGCTATTCAGGGGGCCACCTTGGGTCATAATAAAAACTTCTTCAAATACTTTAATCGCCGAAATTGCCGAAATTACGCCCACCAGTAACAGGTAGGGACGCATCAACGGCAGGGTAATACTCCAATGTTTGCCAACCCCATCCACCCCATCGATCGCCGCCGCCTCGTACAATTCCTGCGGAATAGATTGTAAGCCTGCTAAGTAAATAAGCATGTAATAACCCAATCCTTTCCAGACAGTTACCCCCATCACACTAAAAAGCGCCCACCGGGGACTAGTTAACCAAGGAATTGCCTCCAGATTAAATATTTTTAAGAATTGATTAAAAAGCCCATTAGAACTATAAAGCCACCGCCAGGCAATCCCAGCCACAACCATCGAGATCACCACTGGGGTATAAAAAGCCGCCCGAAACCAATTAATTCCCCATAATTTCCGGTTAATGAGAATAGCCAACAGTAGAGGGATAATAACCAAAACGGGAACCACCACAACTAAATAGAGCAGGCTATTACCGAGGGTTTTCCAAAACACCGGATCAGCCCACAATCTCTGGAGGTTGGTGGAGCCGACCCACTGGGGAGCTTGAGTCAGGTCGTATTCATAGCGGGTGAAGCTGAGAAAAAAAGCTTGTCCCGCAGGTAAAAATACGGTTAATAACAAAATCAAAAAAGCTGGAAGCAGGAATAAATAGGGGATCATGGGCTAAAATTTCGAGTATAAATTTACTTTTTCTGGACTATTGCCGGCTAAATGATGTTACCCGTCTGCGGTGAGTGAAATACCCGATGCCGAGAAGCAATCTAATTTAGCAAGTGATTTAGAATCGCCAGATCAAAAGAAATTAAATTATAGTTTAAACAATCTTTAATTTGGTAATTGACTGGTAATTGACTGGTAATTCACTGGTAATTGACTTATGCGTTTATTTAGATAAACCTTAGCTACCTTGGAGCTATAGCAATCCTAAATGATGTCACCCGCCGCAGGCGGGTGGAACAACTTACCAGAAACAATCTAATTTAGAAAATGATTTAGGATCGCTATAGATCTTCAGTAAAAAACACCGGTTCATAAATAATTAATTAATGGATTCTTTAGAATTAACAGTAGAATTAACGATGAACTCAAAATCCCTTGGTTTTTTATCTAGTGAGAATGTTAAAACTCGTGAGAATACGGAGAAAGGTAAAGGTTATCTGTGGCAAGATAGAAGGTATTGCTTAGATTTGTTGGCATTTTGGGGGCTACTTCCAGAAGCAGTGATTCTTTGGGATTTACCTATGGAATTTACCTAGTGGAGCGATCGTCTATGGCAATCAGTATTGGTGTAAAATTGTCGGTATTTCTGCTCTAGAAATTATTCTAGAAATTATTAATCACAGGTTGCAAGATTTTGTCCAAGCCGAGGAGCCAGATTTCCTGTTATCTAATCAGCCCTTGGCAAATATTCCGGTGTGTCTGCGGCGATCGCAGGAATCTAATACTTCGATAACTACCCTAATGACTACGATGAGGAGCAGGGCGATCGCTCTACACAAAAAACTAGTCCTGAGTATGTTTACCCTAATTTCTCCCCAACTAACCTCTACCCACGCATCACTGTCAGTCTTGATGCACAATTTACAGGGCATGATTTATACAAGCGACAATAATCCTAATTATAATTTGATCTTTGTTAGCGATGGTTGTGAAAAGCTGACAGGCTATACCGCCGCCGAATTAATGGGGGAGATTTTTACAGGACTTGATGGCATTACTCACCCCGAAGACCGGGCCTACGTGCATCAAACAATTAAAGAGGCGGTAGCCAAGCAACAGCCCTACGAATTACATTATCGCCTTGTGGTTCGATCGGGAGAAATCAGGTGGGTGTGGGATCAAGGCATCGGCATTTTTAACCCCCAAGGTGAACTCCAGACCCTAGAGGGTTTTATTAGTGATATTTCGGCAATGAAGCAAGCAGAGGCAAAGATTTCGCTATTGCAGGATTTGACTCAGGTAATTGGGGAGGCAGTGGATTTTTCGGGAGCGATGACGGCGACTCTCCAGAGGGTATGTCAAGCGACCCATTGGCAGTACGGAGAGGCTTGGGTTCCCGGAGGGGATGGAACATTTCTGCAAGCCAGTCCCGCCTGGTATGTCCACATCAAAGACCCCGCCCAGCAAGCTCTAGAGCAGAAGTTTCTCTTGGCTCGTCGAGAAATTCAAAAGTTTACCTTTCAAAAAGGGGAAGGTTTGGTGGGGCAGGTGTGGTCGGGGCGATCGATCTGGATGGATAATGCCTCCACCTCCGCAGATTTTAAGCGGCGGGAGATAGCCCAAGTCCTAGGACTAAAGGCGGCGGTGGGAGTCCCCGTCCTCGCTGGGGAAGAAGTAGTCGCTGTGTTAGTGTTTTTTATGCTGCAATCTCGCCCCGAAGATGAGTCTTTGATGCAATTAATTAGTGCGGTGGCGGCTCAGTTGGGAGTAGCGCTACAACGGAAGCAAGCTGTGGCAGACCTAGAAGAGAGTCAACGCCGCTTGAGTACCTTGATTGATTCCCTGCCGGGCATTGCCTTTGTGTGTCGTAGCGATCCTTTTTGGGCAACTACCTACATGAGTGAGGGCTGCCTGAAACTAACGGGCTATCGGAGTGAGGAACTGCTGGGCAGTGTGTCTCTCTACCAAGGTTTGGCGCACGCTAAAGACCGAGCCAGCATTGATAATGACATTGCTGAGGCTCTGGCTCAACAGCAACCCTACGTGGTGGAATACCGAATTCGGACTAAAACTGGAGCGACTAGATGGGTTTGGGAAAAAGGTCAGGGAGTTTTTGATGAAACGGGCGCAGTGATTGGCATTGAAGGTTTTATTACCGATATTAGCGATCGCAAACATTCAGAAACCATCCAAGATCAACTTTTCCTTGCCCTCCAACAAGCTGAGGAAAGCTATCGGAGTATTTTTGAAAATGCCATGGAAGGAATCTTCCAATCCACGCCCCAAGGCAACTATATCCGGGTCAATCCCGCCCTTGCCAAAATCTATGGCTACCCTTCTACCACAGAACTGGTCAATAGCCTGACCAATATTGGACAACAGCTCTACAAAGACCCCCGCCGTCGGCAGGAATTTCAGGATTTATTGCGGGAGCATGATTTTGTCGCAGATTTTGAATCAGAAGTTTACCGTTACGATGGCTCTTTGATCTGGATTTCGGAAAATGCTAGAACCGTGCGGGATGAACTGGGAAATTTGCTGCACTACGAAGGGACAGTACAGGATATTACCGAGCGCAAACGGGACAAGGAACAACTCCAAAAACAAGCCCTCTACGATGTGCTTACGGGTCTGCCCAACCGGGCTTTATTCCACCGCCGCCTCAGCCAAGCCCTAGAAAAACTCCGTCTCTCCCCTGACTACAAATTTGCGGTATTGTACATTGACCTCGATCGCTTCAAGGCAGTCAATGATAGCTTGGGGCATGGGATTGGTGATCTACTCTTACAAGCCATCTCTAGGGTTTTGGAGAGTTGTGTCCGCAATGGAGACACCGTGGCGCGCTTGGGGGGCGATGAATTTACCATTTTGCTGGAGGGGATCAAGGATATTAGTTATGCCACCCAGATCGCTGAGCGCATCCATCGCAGTCTGCGATCGCCCTTTAACCTAGAAGGGAATGAGGTCTTTAGTGGTGCTAGTATCGGCATTATCATGAGTTCGGAGGTGACAGAAAGCCCCGATGCGCTGTTGCGGGATGCAGACACCGCCCTGTATCGAGCCAAGGCTTTGGGGAAGGGACGCTACGAAGTTTTTGATCAGGAAATGCACAAAACCGCCGTGGAATTGTTGCAACTAGAAGATGATATCCGCCAAGCCGTGGAGACGATCGCCGTCCAAGAGCGCCAGTATAGCGAAGATATCACCGAGATCAATTGGCAAATTCCCAAGGAACACGATCGCAACTGCAATGGCAAATCCGAGGATCTAGTACCCAAGCAGTTCCAAGTCTACTACCAGCCCATTATTTCCCTGACTACTGGCAAAATCAAGGGATTTGAAGCTCTGCTCCGGTGGCAACATCCGATCCGGGGCTTTGTTCACCCGGATAAATTTATTCCCCTCGCCCAAGAAACGGGACTATTAATCCCCATTGGTTGGTGGCTCCTCCGCCATGCCTGCTGGCAACTCCGCATCTGGCAGTTAGAGTTTGTGGTCAAAAATACTGCTTTCGATCGTGCTGCCCAAAACCTTACCCAAAACCTTACCCAAAACCTTAACCCCAATTCTCCACCGCAGCGACTACGTACCAACCCAGAAAAAACTTCACACCTATTCCCCCCTTGGACAATTAATGTCAATATCTCCGCCCACGAGCTGTTCCACCCGGAGTTAATTAATCGCATCGATAGTATCCTCGAAGAAACTGGATTGTTGGGTAAATATATTAATCTGGAGATTACTGAAAGTACCCTCCTCGAAAAGCCGGAGTTGGCTAACCAGATTTTGGCGCAGTTACGGACAAGGGGGATTGAGCTTTCCATTGATGATTTTGGGACTGGCTATTCTTCCTTGAGCTATCTCTACCATTTTCCCATTAATACCCTGAAGATCGATCGATTCTTTGTTAGCCCCCGGCAGGGCAACAGTCCAAATTTAGATTTGATCGGTCAATATCCTCCTCCCTTCGCCAAAACTCAGCCGCCCCTCAAGTCTGCCCCTCTGCACGCTTCGATACATTCTGCTAAAATGCCTAGCTCGATCGTCAAAACTATTATTCTCCTTGGCAAAAGTCTGGAAATGGAAGTAGTAGCAGAGGGCATTGAAACCTACGAGCAGTTGAAAAATCTCCAAGATTTGGGCTGTGATTATGGACAGGGCTTTTGGTTTAGCCAGCCTCTAGATGTCATTGCGGCAACTAACCTAGTAAGATCAAATTTAGACTTTTCTCTTTAGAATTTTTCTCTGGGATTCTTCTAGTATTACTTCCTAATTTTTGCCGATATCCCCTATGGCAACTGTCAAGCTCTCAGGTATCCACCGCCGATTTAATCAAACTACCGCGATCGAGAATATTACCTTTACTGTCCCCGATGGCGAATTTTGGGTATTGGTGGGGCCATCGGGTTGTGGTAAATCTACAATTTTGCGGACGATCGCCGGGCTGGAAACCGCCTCTGAAGGAGATTTGTATTTTGGGGAGACCCTGGTGAACCAAATTCCGGCAAGGGCGAGGGATGTGGCCATGGTGTTTCAAAACTATGCCCTCTATCCCCACATGAATGTGGCTGAAAATCTTGCTTTTGGGCTGAAAATGCGGAATTTAGACCCGTCTGCTCGCCAAGCAAAAGTCCAACAGGTGGCAGAAATGCTAAATATTGCCCATCTCCTCGATCGCAAACCCAAGCAACTTTCGGGGGGACAGCAGCAACGGGTAGCCCTCGGTCGTGCCATCATCCGCCGCCCCCAAGTATTTCTCCTCGATGAACCCCTCTCCAATCTCGATGCCCAACTCCGGGATGAAACCAGAGCCGAACTGAAGCAACTCCACCAAAAAGTCGGCATCACCACCATCTACGTGACCCACGACCAAGTAGAAGCCATGACCCTCGCTGATCAGATCGTGATTCTCGATCGGGGGCAGATCCAACAGATCGGCTCTCCCCAAGCGGTCTATCATCAGCCCGCCAATCGCATGGTGGCAAGTTTTCTCGGCAACCCACCCATGAATATTCTGCCAGCCACCTATGATCAAGGAGTGTGGCGCATTGGCGACCAAACCCTGCCCTGTCCGCCCCACTGGCAGCAGATATCTAGCGTTTCAACTAATTCCCAAGTTAATCTCCTAGAAGCAGTTCGCTTTGACCTCGGCATTCGTCCAGAACATCTACATCTCTATCTAGATTCTCAAGATAAATTCTCCCAGCCCTCGTCGATCGATGCTGCTCTCCCCATTAATTTCCCTACCTTGAGGATCACGGTAGATTTAGTGGAACCCCTAGGGAAAGAAACCCTGATCCGGGGCAGGATTGGGACAGATATTATGTTGAATCTCCAAGGGGCGGGGCTATGGCAGGGCAAGGTGGGCGATCGTCTCTCGGTGGCGGTGGATCTACGCCAATTATTTCTCTTTGATTACCAAACCGGAAAAACCTTAATCTTTGCTGACAATTAGTTAGCATCTAACATAATGCGATTGCGCCCCTCCTGTTTGGCTCGGTACAGGAGATGATCCGCTTGGTGGTAAAGCAGCGGAAAGTTGTTGCCGTCTTCAGGATACTGGACAACCCCAGCACTGAAGGTCACGCGAAAACTTTTATGATCATCGGTTACAAAATCCATGGTGCGGAGATTGTGCAGGACTTGCTCCAAGCGCTGGGCTGCTTCTTGTTTACTAATGCCGTACCAACTGATCACAAACTCCTCCCCCCCCCACCGAGCCACCAGATCATCTTGGCGAAAACTTCTCTGCAACAACTTCCCCAAATCGTGGAGGACTCGATCGCCCGTTTCGTGACCATAGCGGTCATTAACTACCTTAAAATTATCCAAATCCAAAATTGCCAAACATAAATACTTGCTATTCCGCACTGCCAATCGCAGCAACCTTTCCCACTCGGCGGCAAACTTACGACGATTAGCAATACCCGTCAGTAGATCCACCTCCGAGAGACTACGAATCACATTCAAGCGCTGCAACCGATTCAGAATCCGGGTCATCACCGTTTCTTCAGAAAAAGGCTTACTAATGAAATCATCAGCCCCCACCCCAAAAACTTGGAGAATGGTTGAGTGGTCGCCCCGACTAGAAATAAACAAGACTGGCAAACTATTCCACTGGGTATCATTGCGAATTACCCGACAAAGTTCCAAGCCATTCACGTAGGGCATATTGATATCTAATACCAGTAAATCTGGAGTAAAAGTCTCCAAACTTTCCCAGAAATTTCGGGAATCCTCTAGGGTCAAAATTTGTAAGTTTGCTGCCCGGAGACAATTGGTGAGGACGGCGAGAATCTGGGGGTCATCATCCACCACCATCACCTTAAACTGCTCTAGATGATTTTGCTGTAATACTTGACTGACCACCTGCATTACTTGATTGGGAGCTACAGGTTTAGAGAGAAAACCACAACCGCCCAAGCGAGCTACTTCTAGCCGTTGGGGAAAATTATCTCGGAAGGTGAGGATAATGGCGGGAATGGGCGGAGTTTTGGCAGAAAGCTCTTGGAGTAGGTCTAGTCCATTTTCTGTAACTTCTGGAAATACGAGGTCTAACAGGACTAGGTCTGGGGGATTGGTGGCAATTATCGATCGAGCTTTGGTCAGATCATAAATTACTTCTACCTGCATTCCCCAAGAATTAGCTTCCGCCGCTAAATCCGCCGCCAGTTCCTGATCATCCTCGACAATTAACAACCGGGGATAGGTATGGGGATAATTATTTGTACTCCGGGGCAAGCGGGAGTTAGTTTTTAGTGGCTGCTCAGGGGTGGAAGATTCTGCATTTTCAAGATCTAGACGGTTTTGTTCTAGGTTTGGGGGAGGAGAGTTGAGGAGGTCTTTGAGATCCTCAAGGAGGTCGATAAATTCTTGGAGCTGGGCTGAGGAAAACACTGGGCTAGAGAGGAAGAGGTTTTCTATTCTTCTGGATAAATTTGTGCCGGTGGGAAAGCCAAAGGTTCCCAAGGAACCAGCCAGCTTGTGAGCTTCGACGATCGCCTGTTCCCGGAGTTCTGGGGTAATTTCTTGGTTGAGGAGGGCAACTTTAGCTGCCTCTAGGGTGTGGATCCGTCGCCAGATTTTATCTTTGAACTTTTCCCAGAGATTGGCGATCGAGCTTTTGAGGTTGGCGATCGGCTCTAGGGGAAGCGCCACGGGTAGGCACGGCAGAGTCGGTTGGGGGGGAAGCGCCAGATGGAGAGTATCAGCGATCATCTGGACTAACTCCTCCTCTAGAAAGGGATAAAATAGCAACTGTCCCGCAATATTCCGGGGTAAATATCTGGCTTGGTTACTTTCTAGGCAGTAGATCACCGATTGAGTTCCCCGGAGCAACCGGGAGTAGGCTTCACTCAAAAGTTTGGTGGTCGGTGGCGTTAGCAGCATTTGGTCGAGAACTAACAACTGCCAATCAACGGTATTCAAAGTTTCGATCGTCGCTGGACTCGTATCCGTCGCCACAAACTGACAGGATACCAGGCGAGTTTCTAGATACCGCAGCAACATGGGGGATAACCCCGCCGCAATTACTAGGGGAACAAGGCGATCGCTCCCAGCGTCCAGAGGCTTGAGACGATAACCTAAACCATAAATATTTTCTATTAAATCCACGGGAGCATCCACCGCCCGAAATTTCCGCCGTAACCCCTTAATGTGCGCTTTTACGGTGTCCTCCATCGGCACATCTTCCCCAGCCCACAGGTGATCAATAATCGTATTGCGGTTCAAAACTCGCCGGGCATTGCGCATAAACAACTCCAAGAGGGAATATTCCTTCCCACTCAAATTTAGGCTTTTGCCGCTGTAGGTGACAGTACAACTACTGGGGTCTAAACACAGTTCTCCCCAAGTCAACAGGGGCGCTAGGGCGGAGTTGCCCCGTCGCAGGAGCGCTCGAATCCTCGCCCCCATTTCCTGTAGATCGACGGGCTTCACGAGGTAATCATCGGCCCCCACATCTAAGCCCATCACCTTATCATCACTGGTTTGTTTTGCCGTCAACAGGAGGACTGGCATTTGATGTCCGGCACTGCGGATCTGCCGACAAAGACTCATGCCATCTAGCTTGGGGAGCATCACATCTAGAACGATCAAATCGTAGGTGTAGCTAGCTACGAAATTCCAGCCTAGTTCGCCATCGATCGCCACATCCACAACATAGTGTTGCTTACGCAAAAAATCGCTCACAATCTCCGCCAGAGTTTCGTCATCTTCCACCAACAAGATTCTCATGCTCAGCCCACCAAATATCTTTCTAATCTTTTGCTTGTCACTCTAATGTTTTCAACGGGTATTTGTAATTATCTGTAATTTCCTCTCCTCAATGTGTATTTACCGTAGAAAGGCTGCGTTTATAAATTTCAATTCTCTACAGTCATCCTAATTCATTTATTAAATATGGTTTTCGGCTTGAGGGCTATGCATACATTATATTGAGACTTTTGCCTCTTTACTTAATATTTTATTTACATTTTTCTAGGGCTCATGATAATCTTCAAGTTATATATATTCAGGACATAGATTTATGTTTCTCCATCCCTTTAATCAGGCTAGAAAAGCTGTAACTCGAAAATTCAAGCGTTTAGTTAGGCAAACTTCTGGCAAAGCTCCCCTGCGGTTGATGATTGTGGTGCCTTTTATAATCCAGATTACGGGAGCAGTCGGCATAGTTGTTTTCTTGTCTTTTCGGAATGGAGTTGTTGCCATTACGACCGTTGTTGATAAATTACAAAATCAAATTACCACTCAAGTTAATAGTGATTTAGAAAATTACTTGGCAATTCCTAAGCAGATTAATCAAACTAGCGGCGAGCTGGTACAGTCGGGGGTTTTGAGTATCCAAGACCTCCCACCATGGCGGCAGTTCCTGTGGCGACAGGTACAACTTTATCCATCAGTCAGTACGATCATCATTGGGAATAACCAAGGGGAACAAATCCATGCTGCCAACCAAGAAAATGGCGGGATTCGTCTGGGGGGAGCCAATGCGACAACGGGGTTTGATCTCTATAGCTATCAAGTAGATGCTCAGGGAAACCCGATCGGTCAGCCAAATATTACCCAAAACTATGATCCCCGGACTCGCCCTTTTTATCTAGAGGCGGTGCAAGCCAAGAAACCTGTTTGGAGTGAGATTTATCCGAACCTTGTCAATAATCTGCCGCAAATTAGTGCCTCTCTCCCGGTGTATGATGCCAATCAACAGCTTTTGGGCGTGGCAAGTACAACTTTAAGTATTGCGAGGGTTGATGATTTTTGAGTACTTTGAGCCTGAGTAATAATGGCAAAATATTCATTATTGAAAGAAACCAAAAGTTAGTTGCTAGTTCTACAAAGCAGAGACCTTTTCAAATAGAACAAGGTCAGGCAAGGCGGTTAACGATCGAGGATGTGCGGGATCCGGTTTTTCAAATAGCAGTGAAACTATTAAAAGAACAATTTCCAGATTTTCGCCAAATTACTAAACCTGCGTCCTTACAATTTGAGGCTAATGATGAAATTTATTTTCTTCAGATTAGTCCCCTAGGGAATGGGGATGGTTTAGACTGGCTAACAGTGGTCATCGTGCCGGGGTCAGATTTTCTGGGGCAGTTGCGGAAAAATACGGCAACAACTCTGCTGCTGTGCTTGATCGCCTTGGGGGTGACGATCTGGATCGGAGTTGTCACGACTAAAAGGATTGTGAAGCCGATCGAAGACCTCAAAGATTCTGCCCTAGCTCTGGCAGGAGGAGATTTCACCACCAAGGTCGCCCTCGACCATCGAGCCGATGAGATCGGGGTGTTGGCGCAGGCTTTTAATACCATGGCTGGGGAGTTGCAGGGGTTATTCACCAACCTAGAGGGGAAAGTCCGGGAGCGGACGATCGAACTCCACGCCAGCGAAACTAGGGAACGGGAACGCAATACCCAGCTAGAGCAGACCCTCCAAGAACTGAAGCGCACCCAGTCCATGATTTTGCATACGGAGAAAATGTCTAGTCTGGGACAGATGGTGGCGGGGGTTGCCCACGAAATTAATAATCCGGTGAGTTTTATTCATGGCAATATTACCCACTCCAGTGAGTACGCTGATCACCTGCTGGAGCTAGTGCAGCTTTACCAAAAAAATTATCCCCAACCCAGCCCGGATATTACTGAGTTAATTGAAGAAATTGATCTAGAGTTTATCGCCGCAGATTTGCCCAAAACCCTAGAGTCCATGCGCCATGGTACGGAGAGAATCAAGCAAATTGTTCTATCCCTGAGAAATTTCTCTCGCCTTGATGAGGAGGGTAAAAAGCCCATAGACCTCCACAGTGGAATTGATAGTACGTTATTAATTCTCAGTAATCGGCTCCAAACTACCGATCGCCACCCCGCTATTACGGTGGTGCAAAATTATGATCAATCTCTCCCCTTGGTAGAGGGTGATGCGGGACAGTTGAACCAAGTATTCTTGAATATTCTCAATAATGCGGTGGATGCGATCGATGATTATTACGCTCTAATTTCTGACCCAGAGCGTCCTGATAGTTCCAGCACTGCCGACTTTAAGCCCAGCATCTCGATCGCCACTCGGTTAATTGACCGTGAAGACCAACAATGGGCAGAGGTGCAAATTACAGACAATGGTGTGGGGATTCCCCTCGAAATTCTAGAGAATATTTTTGATCCTTTCTTCACCACCAAACCCGTCGGGAAAGGGACTGGCTTGGGGCTAACTAGTTGCTACCAAATTATTGTCGAAAAACACGGCGGCACGATCGAAGCATCTCCAGCTGCTGGTCACGGCACAACGCTCATTCTTACCATCCCAGTCCAAGCCATACAAACTAGCTAAAATCTAAGCTGGTGACGGGATTTGAACCTGCGACCGGCGGTTTACAAAACCGCTGCTCTACCACTGAGCTACACCAGCAATCTTTGCTTAATCTACCATAGAATTGCCCCAAGTTCCAGAGAGTTCTCAAGAGTTCCCAAGGTTTCTAGCAGCATTTAGGAAGTGTCTAGAAGTATCTGGAAGGCGATCGGCATAAATCACTGTTTCTTGAGCTAAAAGTCAATTGATGTCTTTGACAAGCAAGAACAGGATAGTTTACTATAATATATATACATATATATATCTAAAAAATAACTAATAATTATGAGTTTGAATTTACAAGGAAAAGTTTTGGCAGGAGCGATCGCCATCATCTCTTCTACCCTCATCCTCGGATGTGCCAAGGCAAATCAACCCACCGCAAATACTACTACTGCGCCCATTAACTTTGTCCCCGCCGCCCCTCAACCGGAGACTGAACCCCAAACAATTGCTCAAAATAACCCTAATAATAGCTCCCTCGATCGTCTCCTCTCGACTCGTGAATGTGTAGGTTGCGATCTGCAAGGGGTGGATTTGGAAGGGGCAAATTTAAGCGGCGTGAATCTTCGCAATGCCAATTTAATTAATGCTGATTTGGAAAAGGTGAATCTCCGTAATGCCAATCTTAGTGGAGCCAATTTGAGCAATGCTGACCTAGCAGAAGCCAATCTCACCGGGGCGAATCTCCGGGGAGCAAATTTCCAAAGAGCCGATCTGGAAGATACTATTTTTACTAATGCTGATGTGGCAGGGGCAAATTTCCAAGGGGCTGACCTAGAGGGAGTAATTGATTTGAGGCAATAAAATTTCAGATTCAAAGATTATTACAATTAAATTAAATGATTCAAGAATTAGGCTTCATCCAATTTAAATTTCGCTGATTCAGATAAGAGTTACAGATAAAATCGCCAAATTTTTTCAGACTCACTTCGTCGGCGACTTCCATTATAGCCCAAAGCATTTCTGGACAAGACCACTGCTTATGTAGTGTCGAGCCATAAAGTAATGCTACGAAATTAGTAGAAGTTTTACATTCTCCTAGATCGATCTCATGCATATTCATCTGATATTCTCCATTGGAAAAATATAAGTCTATCTGGATTGTTAAATTTGATTCCTGAAACCAGATACGCCACCATTTATTTTGTTCATCAACTTCCCATTTATAAGATGGCTTAGAGCGTTTAGCCAGTTCAATTTTGTCTGCTATTTCATGCATTTCACTAAGAGTATATGAACCACCTGCGGGGTCTACATCATCAACAAATTTAACTGCTTTAACCCATCGCTCAATTGGAGTTTTTTCTGGTTGATTAGTAAATGAACTCATATACTTTACCCTAATAAATTTAATATAAATGTACTTATTATTTATTATATTTTTGCATCTGCTGTAAGATATCGTCTAGAGTCAAATCCTGAAAAAGAGCATTCCGTTCTTCTGCGTAGTTGCCATAACCTATTGAGAACTGATTTAGAAAACGGACAGTGCTAACAATCCCAATTTCCTTAAAAAGTACCTCGATCGCTTGCTGTGTAGTTTGATGTAAAGATTTCATTAAATTATTTACTGAATTAGGGAGGTAATATCCTCATGGCATTCGTCAGAAAGGTAACACAATGCCCGGAATCTCAGCCCCACTAGTTGCTCGTAGAGAGGATTGATTTTACACATGGGGGGAATGTGGACAACTTTGCGCCCAAATAGATTGATATCTCGCTCAAAAGGACATTGAGCAGGAATCAGCTTGCAGAGGAACCGGGCAATCTTTGGGTCTTGGACATCTAGACCATCCAGCCATTCTCGCACTGGGTTAAGGACATCGATACTAGGAGGAGATGCCATGGGAAACTCTGGACTGGCGGCGGAGACTGCCGTTTCTGGGGCATTTTGGGCTAGAGAGTCGGGGTGGCGATCGTCCTTGTTGGCAGGAGCAGCGATCGAGTCTTTATCAGTATAGAGATAAATAGTATGTTCTAGGGATGCCAATACATCCGGCTGGAGGTTGAGAGCCTCAGCAAAGCGATGGAGAAGTTGGGATTCCGAACGGGTATACACCCCATCAGCGATCGCCACCATTACCGCCGTCCGCATAAAGTTATCCGCCGTCACCGGATCATCCCCCAACTGTTGAGCAATTTTCTCTGGAGTAATTAGTTCAAGGGAGCAGTAATTTTTGCCCAGATTCATCTGCTCTAGGGTCAACTCCGCAATTAATTCCTGTTCTTGGGGATCAAAATCACCATCCGACCAAGCGATCGCCAATAGTCCTTGTAACCACGCTTCAATCTGGGCTTCAGTATAGGCAGGCAGAGGGGATAAAGTTTCACTCGTCATAAACTTAGACCTTTGTATCAAAAAGTTGAACTAATTTAATTTTAACCCTTGAACGGGCAAGCCACATTTAGTCCTAATACCAAATCCTATTATAGTAGAATACTAACAACTACCCATAACTTAACCAATGGTAATTGGTTATCGACTTAATCTCTTCTTTCATTTCTTGCAACACGCAACACCTTTTACTCAATATATCTTCTAACTCTTTTATACTCCCTA
>JAAUUE010000208.1 GCA_012031635.1 Coleofasciculaceae cyanobacterium SM2_1_6
TCGTCGAAGTCCGTTCTCTATAGACGGGGGGATTGAAAAAAAAATTTTGATCGCCAAAGGCGAAGGGGAGCGCACAGCGCAAGAGGGCAAAAGAACAAAGAAGCAGTCCTCACGCCCGAAAACAAAGAAAACTCAAGCAACCACTAACCGAAAACCGATGTAGATGTCCCTATTGCCTGCATTGTCCCTGCACCGAAGCGCAGAACGGCAGTTGAAAGCATAGTTGTTCCACGAACGACCCCGCAGGACGCAAGAATGATTATCATTATCATTTACATTGATTTCTCCCCAAGGTTCACTGCCATTAGCTTTGAGGTTTTCGGGTTTAGAATCATAACTGTTATGCCATTCATCTAAGCACCACTCCCACACGTTTCCGTGCATATCATATATTCCAAACTGGTTAGGCTTTTTCTCACCGACAGGATGGGTTCGGCTATTAGAATTACTTCCATACCAAGCATAGGAACCTAATTGGTTTTCATCATCGCCAAAATGATATTTTGTTTGGGTTCCGGCTCGACAAGCATATTCCCATTCCGCCTCGCTGGGTAGCCTCAATTCCTTCCCTGTCTGCGCTGATAGCTTCTTGCAAAACTTATTACATTCATGCCAAGAAACCCCCACCACAGGCTGATTAGCTCCTTGAAACTTTGCACCATACTGTTTCGATGGTTCAGTTCCCATCACCGCCTGCCATTGGGCATTGGTGACAGCATATTTCCCCATCAAAAATGACTGCACTGTCACCTCATGAATTGGTTTTTCATCATCAGATTCATTGCTCCCCATCATAAATTTCCCCGCCGGAATCTGCACCAGTTCTAAGGTGATTCCCTGACCCAAGTCAAGGGTTAATTCCTGCTCTGATTTTGCCCGTCGTCTTTCTGCTGCCAGCCTTTTTTCTTGGGCTAACTTGGCTTGCTGTCGTTCGGCTTCTAGCTTTCGTTCTGCCTCTAGTTGTTGTTGCCGCACAAGCTCTGCCTGTTGGCGTTGGAGAAGTTCGGCTGCTTGTTTCTCGGCGGCTTCCTGTTGCTGCCTCATCTGTTGGGTTGCTTGCTCATACTCCGCCTGCTTCGGGGCAAGGATGCGCTCCTTAATTGCCTGTAAATCTTCTTCTTTTAAACCTATAGCCAGCTCTTCCAACTCCTCTAGCGTAACTTCACTAAGAGGAAATTCTTCTACAACTATATTTTTGAGAGTTTCCACATAAATTTTTAGTCTTTCTTCATAAATTTGATAGGGAAGTAAAATTTCCTGCTCAATTTCTCTTGCCTCACTCTCAGAAATTTTATATTTATCTCTAGCAGCGTTTAATAGCCCACGAGTGCTATGAAAAATTTTTCCTTGACGACGATCAATAATTTTTTGGACTTCCTTCCGAAACTTCAGTTGATCATCTTGGACAGCTTTTGCCAAAATAATCTGATACCCTTCTAAAACTGGATAAATTTTGGGAGACATCAAATTATTTGCACGGATAACCTTGTCTCGGACGTATTCATGTAATTCTTCTGCTGATATCTGCCCATCTCCATCTCGATCTGCGGCTCCAGTTTTAAGTCCTTCCACTAGAAAGTGAGTGTATAAAGACAATTCAAAACCTTCTTGTTCAAAAGCATATTTCCTTGAATCAGAAGCAGTCAAAATTACCCGACCTTCACCACCCAATTTAGGTAATACACTAATTATGCCCGAATCTTTTGCCTGCATTCCCTTAGCAAACGCCCCACTATGGCAACAATCCAAAATTATGACCTTGCGCCTAGAACCACCGGGCTGATTCATAGCTTTGTGGATATAATCTGATGGAACTGCTGATGATAGTAAATCCTTCTGATCAGTAGAATTTCCCGTGAGGTAAAAATCGTTCACACTATCGGTGACACCATGCCCAGAAAAATAAAATAGTAGTAGATCATCACTATTACGATTAGCAAATAAGCGTGAGATACCTTTTCTAATAGCTGTTTCATCGACATCTTTCAAAGCCTCCACATCTGACTCTGCAAAGCCCCCAATTTCGGGGTCAATCAAAACCTCCTGCAAAGCATCAATATCCCGAACTGCGCTGGGCAACGGGTTAAGACCATCGGGATAGGTACTAATTCCAACTAATAGTGCGTATCGCCCCATTCTTACTACTAAGCCTCAATAACTTCTGTTGCCGCCTTAATTGCTGCTTCTAATTCTTCAAGATTATTGACACTAACTTTTAGTTTTTTGCTACTGCCATCTACCTCCACCTCAAGAACAATTTGCTTTTTATTTAAATAGCTGACTAAACCACTCAACACATTTTTATAGTTTTCTGGATTAATTACAGCTTTTACTACTCCTTCGAGAAACCCGCCAAGACTCATGCTCCCTTCTGGTGGGTTGGGGTCACGCACTCGATCGACCGATTCAATATCGGGATTATCCTGCAACTCTTGCAACAACCTCACTGCCTCTTCATCTCGTTCTTCGGCGGTTAATTCTGGGTCAGTAAAGGTAATTGTGAGGGCAATGTTAGGAGAATTATTTTCAGAGGACATAGCTTTGGGCAATTTCAGGGATTTTTCCGTATTGTATCCTATTCGCTGGGGTCGATCGACCTACCCAGATTAAGGAGTCTGTCCTAAAATTAAGGCCTAGTCTACAATCAACATTAATAGCCATATTAACCTCGGCATTGGAGGCAGAAATGACCCAAGTTATAGAGACCCAATCTCTTTACGATCGTGATATTTTGCTGTGGGTAGAAGATACGATCGCCAAGCTCAGAGCAGGAGACTTTGAGAATTTGGATTTAGAACATTTAATTGAAGAGGTCGATGCCTTGGGAAAAAGTCAGCGTCATGCAGTGAGAAGCCTGTTAAGAAGACTGCTTGAGCATTTACTGAAGCGCTGTTATGTGCCGCTCCCAGAATGTTATGGGGGGTGGCAAAGGGAGATTAGAGCTTTTCGCAACGATATCAAAGATATTTTAGAAGATGCTCCTAGTCTTAAGAACTTTATTACCGATATCCTGCCTCAAGTTTATGGGCGGGCGATGGAAACTGTGAGAGAAGAATATCCACAGACAAGTTTTCCTGACCAATGGCTGCTCGATCGGGATCTCCACAGCATCCTCAATCACAATTTCTGGGAAGATAATTAAACACAAAAAATCTGGGATGACTTCTCCCGATCGAAAACCAGTATTAACCTGCAATCCTAATCTATGGAACCAAGCCGTGAACCCTTTGCCAGCCTTTTGCTCTATTACCTCTTCAAATGGTCAGTAGTTAGCCCTGCTCTATATACCTACTTTCAAGGCAGAGTTTATGGGGCAGAACAGGTTCCCAATGAGGGAAAATTAGTCGTAGTCAGTAACCATGCCAGCGTGTTTGATCCCCCCCTTCTATCTTGTGCCATGCGCCGTCCAGTAGCTTTTATGGCGAAGGAGGAGCTATTTGAGATTCCAGTATTAAAACACGGGATCAAGTTATACGGAGCTTATCCAGTCAAACGGGGAGCCTCCGATCGAGCCGCCCTCAAATCGGCGATGAATTCCCTCAACCAAGGCTGGGCCACGGGCATATTTTTGCAGGGGACTCGATCGATCGACGGCAAAATCACTGATCCCAAACTAGGAGCCGCCCTCATTGCCGCCATGGCAAAAGCCCCAATCCTGCCCGTTAGCCTCTGGGGAACCGAAAAAATCCTTCAAAAAGGTTCATCCCTACCCCACCCAGTCCCCATCACCATCCGCATCGGCACCGTCATCCCCGCCCCCCCGTCCACCAACCGCACAGACTTAGAAACCACTACCCAAGAATGTGCTAACGTAATCAATGAATTACACTCCCAAGGAAGATAATTAACCCCCAAATTAAATTTCATAGGACTTACGCGGACTTACGCAAAATAAGGTTTTATCCACTATTGGTAGGTAGGTGGGCATTGCCCACCCTACTTAACTCCCTGTATCTCCTCTACCTCCCTTTACCTCCTTCCCCTTGAAACATTTCAGCAACTCAACCCTAATTCGGTTCCTTTTAATTTTTGCCTGTGGCTGGGCAATTACTCAGCTTCTGGTTTATTTTGAAACCGTAGTTGTGATTTTTAGCATTTCCGCAGTGGCGGCTTTTTTGTTGAGCTATCCAGTTAACTGGCTGGGGCGATTTATTCCCCGTCCCCTGTCGATCATGATTGTTTTTTTGATCAGTGGATTATTACTCACTAGCCTCGGCATCACGATCGGGATTACCGTTATTTCTCAAGGACAACAACTATCTACCTCCTCGCAGATTTACTCTCCACAACCCAGCCCATTATCAAACAATTACAAGTATTTATTAATGAAAGAAATGTACAAATTAACATTGGTCAGTTGGAGTCAGAAATTCGGACTCAATTCTTAGAGCTATTACGATTACTTCTAGGCACTCTCCAAAGCCTGATTTCCAATTTATTTAATCTAGCTTTTGTCAGTATCGTTAGCTTTTTTATGATCCTAGATGATGGCAATATTTGGCAGCTAGTAATTCGGATTTTTCCTAAGTATTTACAGGCAAGAGTCACAGAGGCAGTACGATATAATCTTTTGGCATTTTTCTGGGGAAGATTAATCCTTGCGGTATTTTTTAGTGTGACAACTTTTATTATTCTCTTAACGCTGCAAGTACCCTTTGCCCTGTTTCTTTCCGTCGTAGCAGGGATTTTTGATTTTATTCCCGGAGTCGGCTCTAGTATTGGCATTGGCTTAATTTGCTTACTAATTCTACCCCAGAGTTTGACTGTTTCTTTACAAGTCTTAGTTGCTTGTTTTATTATCAAACAAATTGAAGAAAATCTTTTATTGCCCCATATTTTACGAAATTCTATTAATATTAGTCCGGTAGTTATGTTTATTGCCTTATTTGTGGGAGCGAGAATTGCCGGATTATTGGGAGTGTTCTTAGCTATTCCTGTGGCTGGAGTAATTATGAGCTTTGTAGAACCCCAAGAAATAGAGACGGAGAAAGTAGAAATTAAAGAGGAAAATTAAATGTCGAAGTTAGCTTTATTGAGTGTTTCTGATAAAACTGGTTTAGTAGATTTTGCTAAGAGCTTAATCACAGAATTTGGGTTCCAAATTATTAGTAGTGGCGGCACGGCTCAAACGCTTAAGGATGCGGGTTTGACTGTCACTAAAGTGGCGGAATATACGGGTTCTCCAGAGATTTTGGGGGGGAGAGTAAAGACTTTGCATCCCCGGATTCATGGGGGAATTTTGGCTCGGCGGGATATCCCGGAAGATGCGGCGGATTTGGCAGCGAATAATATCCGATCGATCGACCTCGTGGTGGTGAATTTGTATCCTTTTCAGGCAACTATTGCGAAACCGGGAGTAACTCTAGAAGAAGCGATCGAGCAAATCGATATCGGTGGCCCCGCTATGCTCCGGGCTGCTGCCAAGAACCATGCCTACCTCACGGTGCTATGCAATCCCGCTAATTACCCAGCTTACCTAGAGCAACTCCGCCAAGGGGAACCCAGCCTAGAGTTTCGTCGGGCTTGCGCTCAAGAAGTTTTTACCCACACAGCTACCTACGATCAGGCGATCGCCCAATATCTCGCTGCTCAAACCCAAAACCCAGAGCAACCAGCCACTAACCCCCTGCCCCAAGAATTTTCCCTCCTAGGCAAAGAAATCCAGACCCTCCGCTACGGCGAAAACCCCCACCAAGCCGCCAGTTGGTATCAAACCGGAGATCAACCCACAGGCTGGGCAGCAGCGACTAAACTCCAAGGCAAGGAATTAAGCTACAACAATTTAGTTGATTTGGAAGCTGCCAAGCAGTTAATTGTCGAGTTTACCGATACTCCCGCCGCCGCTATTATTAAGCACACCAATCCCTGTGGTGTGGCAACAGGTAGCACGTTAGTAGAAGCCTACGATCGAGCTTTTGCTGCGGATTCTGTTTCTGCCTTTGGGGGCATTGTCGCCCTGAATCGCTCCCTTGATTTGGCTACGGCGCAATCCCTGATTAAGACTTTCCTGGAATGTATTGTCGCTCCCGGCTGTGATCCAGAAGCCCAGAATCTTTTAGCAACGAAGCCGAATATCCGCCTCCTCATTACCCCAGATTTACTAACTAGCTCTAGCAATTCCCCAGAAGTTACGCCCACAGTCAAAATTATTGCCGGGGGCTTCCTTGTCCAATCACCAGAGGAAGTATTTGCTTCTACCCAAAATTGGCAAGTTGTCACCACTCAGCAGCCCAGCCCAGAGGAGTTGCGGGAACTATTGTTTGCGTGGCAGGTTGTGAAACATGTGAAATCTAATGCGATCGTGGTATCTAAAAATCTCACTACATTAGGGATTGGGGCGGGACAAATGAATCGGGTCGGCTCAGTGAAAATTGCCCTCGAACAGGCGGGCGATCGATCCCAGGGGGGTTACTTAGCAAGTGATGGTTTCTTTCCCTTTGATGATTCGGTAAAAACTGCGGCAGCAGCCGGGATTCGGGCGATCGTCCAACCGGGGGCAGTCTCCGAGACAAGGATTCGATTCAAGCTGCCAATGATCTAGGTTTAATCATGGTACTCACAGGCATCCGCCACTTTAGCCATTAGCCAAATTAGATAAAAGTAGCTCCTGTCAATACGCATCTTTAGCTATGAAACAGTTTAATACTACGATCGCCTCCACTTTTAACCTGAAACGATTCCTCTGGATAGGGTTAGGAGTCATTCTGACACTATATCCTCTCCCCGCTTTAGCAAACGCTGGAACCCTCCTAGTATGGACAGGGTTATTTCATTTATTCCTTGGCAACTTGATTTTGGGGTATGTTGAGGCAGAACTCCTATCACGGCTATTTCACATTCCCAGAAGTCCATCAATCGTGGTACTAATTCTGGCTAACTATGCCTCGGCTTGGGTAGGTGCGTTCTTGCTGCTCAATCGCTTATCTCGCTACTCTGGCATCACAATTGAAAATGTCCGACCTTGGATAGGCATCTTTGTTGTTCTAGCATTTGTGCTGACGCTGCTGATCGAGTATCCCTTCTTTTGGATATTGCTTCGGCAACGCCAGCAGTCAATTCTAACCGCCCTTAAAGCAACTGTATTGATCCACGGGATTAGCTACCTCTTGCTCTTCGGCTGTTACAGCGTCAATAGTCAGACTAGTCTCCTCACTCGACTTAACCTAGTGCCTGCCGCCCAGTTACAGCCGAGTAGCAACTATACTCTGCATTATCTCAACCCCGGTGAAACTCAAGCATTCCGCTCAGACCTGAGTGGAGCAAACCCTAAAACCATGAACCGGGAAGAATTTGGAGCATTAACTGCTAAACGAAAAAGGAGTTTTGGTCCCGTACCCAAGCTCACGGCAACGACAGACTGGGACTTCCGCACTCATCCGTTTGCCGGGGCTGGTATATCGGGAATCAATCGCACCACCCAAGTGCATAAACACTTTGCGTTGGAAACCTTTTTTGCAATTTGGCCGATCAAAGATGCTACTCACCTGTCAGGAGATCTGCTGGTATTTCAACTGGGAGAGGATCAAATTTGTCTACTTCATCCTGAAACGCAACGCATCGCCCTGATTGCTAGGGGCAAATACCCAGTGGTTACTAAGTGCGATCGCCGATCTTGTAGAGTACAACAATAGACCTCTTGCGTGAATAGAGAAAAGAAGTATAAAACTAGGTCAAGGAGGAAATAATCATGACCTACGAACAACTGAAACTCTTCAAGTCTAGTGCTTTCAAACGCAGATGCGGCGTTCATCACACCACCTTCAAGCAGATGGTGGACATCCTGTGCCCCCATCTCGATCGTCGTGGTCAACGAGATGGTCAACCCAAGCTCACCGTGGAAGACCAACTCTTGGTTGTGCTGGAATACTGGCGAGAGTATCGCACCCAATTCCATATCGCCACGAGCTGGGGCATGAGTGAATCTGCGGTGTGTCGTTTGATTCACAAGGTCGAAACCTTGCTCATGGATTCTGGCAAGTTCCGGCTACCCGGCAAAAAGCAGCTTTATCAAAATGCTCAAACGTGGCAAGTGGTAGCTGTGGATGTCACTGAACGCAAGATCGAACATCCAAAAAA
>JAAUUE010000209.1 GCA_012031635.1 Coleofasciculaceae cyanobacterium SM2_1_6
CCGATTCGCTGATTCCCCATCCCGTTTGTCCTAATATCCCCAATAGCTATGGGACTATATCTATAATAGTGAACAAGTTTTGAGTTTAGCTCTATGGAAGATTTCGGGATTATCTAGAGGCGGTTTGCCAAGCTCCGAGGCTGCGGGGGACTTGTGGTACTTATGTGGAAACAGAGGTAGTCGATCGACAACGGCTCTCGCCACCAGAGGAGGAGTTTGATCCCTTTGGAAATTTTGATATGGATTTGATAGTGCAGAATGTTGTGCCAGAGGAGAAACCAGCACCAGAGGGTAATCCAGCCTTAGGAGAGAAACCAGAGCGAGAGGAGAAACCCAAGGAGAAAATTGAGCGGTTGCCTGTCCTTGAGGGGATTTGCAAATATGCGGCGGGTCATGTGTTGTTGGTGGGGCGACCGGGATCGGGGAAGACTACGGCGCTGGAGCGGTTGTTGGTGCAGGAGGCAGAGGCAGCGAGGGAAGATAACACAACTCGGATTCCGGTGTTGATTAGGTTGAGGTATCTACACCCTGTGATTTTGGAGCATATTCAGTGGCTAATAGCTAGTTACTATAGTACCACACAGCTTAATTAGGATAAGGCTAGATAAGTTAGCCGAGCGAAGTTGAAGCCGAGTTCGTTCTAACTTTTATGGTAACTACTATAACTATAAAATATTAGAACTTTTCTGGGATAGCTTTCAAGCTGGTATACTTCTGGATATTAAGTTGTTGTTGAATACTGGGAAGGAGAGTAGATGATGCTAGATAGCAATCAACAAGCAGAAGAAGAGCTAGAGAATACTGTTTCTGATCCAGGCATTGACCTTGAGGAAGATGAAAGCATAATCCAGCCATTTGATCCTGAACTAATTAGGGTTGAAACTCGACCAATGACGATTGATTTATTACTACAACGTATTAGATATGATGAGCTTAATCTAACCCCAGATTTTCAAAGAAAGGACGGTATTTGGAATCCTCGTACTAAAAGTCGTCTTATTGAATCTATCTTGTATAGAATCCATTGCCAGCTTTTTATATGGATGCTACTGATGAAGATAAATGGGTTGTTATTGATGGACTACAGAGATTGACAACATTGAAAAATTTTGTCAATGACCAATCTCTTAAACTAAGTGAGCTTGAATTTTTGACGCAACTTAATAGTAAAACTTTCAATGAATTACCACGCAACTTACAGAGGCGAATAATTGAAACTCAAGTCACGGTCTATTTAATTGAAAAAGGAACACCTTCCAAGGTTAAATTTAACATTTTTAAGCGCATCAATACTGGTGGCTTGCCCTTATCTCTACAAGAAATTCGCCACGCTCTAAATATAGGTAAATCAACTGAACTTTTGGAAGAGCTTAGTAAACTTCCTGAATTTAAGGAAGCTACTGCTGGTAGTATTCCCAGCCATCGAATGTCAGATCGTGAGTTCATACTCAGATTTTTAGCTTTTGTAATTGAACCTTATGATGATTATAAAGCAACGGAGTTTGATAGTTTTCTAAGCGATGTTATGATAAAAATAAACGGTATGGATGAGCAAGAAATTGAAAGCCTAAAACGGAAATTTAGTCGGGCTATGACTACTGCTTATAAAATTTTTGGTAAAGATGCCTTTCGTAAACGTTACAAATTAGATGCTCCAAGGTCACTCGTAAATAAAGCTTTATTTGAGTCTTGGTCAGTTAATTTAAGCAATTTAAATGATCAGGAAGTTAAAATTTTAATAGAGCGTCAAGAGAAGTTAAGAGAAGGCTTTCTAAGACTTATGAATGATCGTGATATTGAGCCTAGATTTGACTCGGCTATTTCTCAAGGAACCGGAGATACAAGAAAAGTTAAACGCAGATTCAGTGCTATTAAGCAGTTAATTCAAGAGGTTCTAGCATGATTAGTCAACTAGAATTAATAAACTTTAAACGATTCGAGTATCAATCTCTAGAAATCGGGAATCTGACCCTTCTTTCAGGACTCAATGGAATGGGAAAATCCTCAACTTTGCAATCTCTTGTATTGTTGCGTCAATCATACCAACAAGGATTGCTAGAATCTACTGGCTTAGCTTTAAATGGTGATCTAGTTCAGATTGGTACAGCCAAAGATGCTTTATTTGAGGATGCGAAAGAAGAAAGAATTGGTTTTACCCTAACTTTTAAAAATGGTAATAGAGCAACTTGGCAGTTCGATTATAATCCTCAGGCAGATATCTTGGGATTATCTTCCTCTGCTGTCCCATCTGAGACTTACCATACAAATCTTTTTGGCGATGATTTTCAATACTTACAAGCCGAGCGGATCGGACCTCGAACTTATTTTGTAATGTCAGATTTTCAGGTGCGGCAACATCGTCAGCTAGGAGCTATGGGTGAGTATACTGCTCATTTTTTATCTATTTTTAGAGATGCTAAAATTCCAAATACTATCCTCAGCCATCCAAAAGCAAATTCCTTAAATTTGCTGAGTCAAGCTGAAGCTTGGTTAGGTGAAATTAGTCCAGGAACTCGAATTCATATCACTGACAGCTTAGGTATGGATTTGGTGAGCTTACAATATTCGTTTGGTCTGAGTAAAGAGTATCGAGCAACAAATGTTGGCTTTGGGATCACTTATACCTTGCCTGTGATTACTGCTATTTTATCAGCCAAGTCGGGAGCTTTACTCCTAATTGAAAATCCAGAGGCACATCTCCATCCTAAAGGTCAAGCTCAAATGGGTAATTTATTAGCTCAAGCTGCTGCTAGCGGTGTGCAAATCATTTTAGAAACCCATAGCGATCATGTATTAAATGGAATTCGTTTGGCTGTACATGGCGGAAATCTTGATCCCGATGCAGTACGATTACACTTTTTTCAAAGGAGTGAATTTCAAGGACAAACTGTTAGTGAAGTTATTTCACCCCGAATGAATCGTAGAGGAAGAATTGACCAGTGGCCGGATGGTTTCTTTGATGAGTGGGATAATAGTCTTGCTGCATTACTTCAACCAATTGAGGAGTAACCCATGACAGTAGAAATGGTTCTGAATGATTTATCTCTTCTTTCTCCTGTCAGTGAAAGGGGATTCGCTCGGAAAATCATGACTGATCTGATTGGTGTGCTGAGTATGGCAAGGATATATGGAGTAAAAACTCTACGTACTAAGAATAACCTCCATCATCTGGTACTTTCATCTGACTATCCCATTGCTAGTTGGTTAAATGACAACCAAGTTGAACGAGAAGAGCGTAGTTTTTTCCAGCGACAACTTGATATCAGAACACCTTTACTTGCAGATATTACAGATCCAATTATTCATGAAGAAGAAAATTTAGCTGATTTCAAGTATCAAGGTGAGCTAGCTTATGCATTAGGAATTGCTTATTTATTAAACGCTATAGCTGTTAGTTTTCACTCTGAGACAAAGTGGCATTGTGACAGTTTAGATTTAGAGATTACAAAGTTAGAAGATGGTAAAGATTCCGAGAATTTAACTGCGGAACTGACTTTAACAACTAGTACTGATAAGATTATTCACGCCAGTAAAAGAGAGCATATTCTAAGTCATAGAGAACAGATTGAATATCGACTTCGTACAAAGCCTTGGCATCCTCAAGACACGTCGCTGCCTTGTTATTTCACCGCAAATGGAAAGAATCTCTTAGCTGAGTGGTTAGATTCTCTCAGTGAATCAACAAGGGAAGTTATCAAAGCCAGACTTAATAAAGCAAAGCAGGGCAATTTAGGTGACCACAAATCAGTTGGAGAGGGAGTATGGGAATTGAGAATATTTTATGGGCCTGCTTATAGAATCTATTTTGGGCGGGTTGAACAGGATAAATTACTACTCTTGTGTGCAGGAGATAAAAGTACTCAAGTAGAAGATATTATCAAGGCTAAAAAATATTGGCAAGATTACAGACAAAAAACCGAAAACAAGTTTTTAGTTTAGCTTTATGGAAGATTTTTGGATTTATCTAGAGGGGATTCATCAGGCTCCAAAATTGCAGGAGATTTGGCAGAATTATGTGGAGACGGAGGTGAGCAATAAATACCCTAGAATAGAAGATAATCATAAAAACCGTCTGACAAAGCCCTCCGTGCTGGGGGACTCAAAGCCATAGAAGAACTCTGCAACCACCCCGCCGCCAAAATCTTCGTCGCCGCCTTCCAAGCCGCCTTCCCTGAAAAAAAATAACTTACGATTGTATCTTCACCCATATCAATGCCATGATGGCGGTTCAAGATGTCGATCGGTGATACAAAATTTAAGGATAAAACCATGGAAACGCAAATAATCATAGATGAAAAGTTGATGCAAGATGCTTTAGAGGCTACGGGCTTAAAAAACCAACAGGAAGCCGTGGAGCTTGGGCTAAAGACATTGATTCGGCTCCATAAACAGGAAGCAATCAAGGAGCTAAAGGGTAAATTCCCTAGTATAAAGAAGGATTAGAAGAGGTCGATCGAGGACATCGTTCGATATATTGCCTTGAGCAATCCAGCAGCAGCTAGGAAAGTAGGTGAAAACCTGCTCAACAAAACCAAAGAACTAAGTCAAGGCCGCCTTCCCCGAAAAAAAATAAGTCACAGGAAAACCGTGGTAACTACTTGATGAAACTATTTGCGGATTTGGACGGGCATGATCAGGTAGGTGATCTGGTCGCCGCCCAAGGGGGTAATAATCACGGGGCTGAGGTTGGTATTGAGTTGGATTTGGACTTCGGAAGATTGGAGAGCCTTTAGACCTTCAAGGAGATATTTGACATTAAAACCAATTTCCAGGTCTTCCCCAGAAATTTGGGCAGAAATTGACTCACAACCAGAGCCGACATCCGCAGCTTCTACAGCGAGGGAGAGGAGTTGATTCTCGCTATCGAGATTGAATTTCACAATGTTATTTTTTTGGTCAGCAAGGACGGCGATTCTTTCTACGGAAGTCATGAGCAGCTTCCGATCGATCGTCACGGTTCTTTGAAATTGTTGGGGAATTAACTTCCGATAACTGGGGTACATACCCTCTAGAGTGCGGGTGGTGAGGCGGTGTTCGCCGCCTTGGAAGACAATCTGGGTAGTATCAAAATAAAGCTCGATCGACTCCGTGGCAGATTTACTACCTTGGAGCAGGAATAATAATTTTTCCAATTCTCGTAAGGCTCTCGCCGGGATAGTCAGCTCGATCGGCTCTGCTTCCCCTAGGGTATCCTCTGGACTATCAGTACGAACCACGGCGAGGCGATGTCCATCGGTGGCAGCAAATTCTAGACAATCAGTGAGGAGAGTTAGATGTACTCCGGTTAATACTTGCTTAGTTTCATCGGGACTAGTGGCAAACAGAGAACCTTTTAAGCCATCTCCGAGGCTCTCGATCGACAAACTCAAGGTTTTGCCATCTTCCACCATGGGCAACTCTGGAAACTCCTCTGCCCCAATCCCCCGGATTTCGTAGCGTCCACTGGAGGCGGTAAGGGTGGCGATTTCTCCATCTTTGTCTTCTTGGTCAACCTCCAGAGTCAAATCTCCTGGGGGCAACTTGGCAACAATATCCCCCAACAACTTTGCTGGCAGAGTAAATTCCCCTGATGCTAAAATTTCTGCATCAAAACTAGTCTGGATGCCGAGGCTCAAATCAAAAGCCGTCAGGCTAACCTGCTGAGTTTTTTCCTCTGCCTTCAACAAAACATTGGCTAAGACCGGGTGGGTGGGTCGGAAGGAACTGCCCTTGCAACTAGAGAAAGGTGGGTATTAAGGTCGCTCTGGTTACAAACTAATTTCATAAAAAACCTTGGGCTGAGAAAGCACTTTTTTGACTTAGCCCAAAAATATTAGCATTATTGGCTGGGTTTTTGTTGCTTGTCTGGAGATTTTGAAAAATCTGCTTTTTTACCAAAAATTTCGCTGCGAATACTAATCCGGATCTTTTTTAAATTTAAATTAATAGTAGTATTAGGGGCTGTGGAAAATGTGGATAACTAGTTATTTTTCCCTATGGAACAATATTCACAGCGATCAATTTTCTGTGGATAACTTGTGGATAACTGCCCGACTTTTCCACAGGTAAGGATGTACTAGAGATTTTTCTCCACAGAAACCCCTGAGTTTTCCACACGGATCCACAGGAATTCCACAGGCTTCTCCACAGGTAGAAATGTACTAGCAACAGCTTTTCCCCAGAGTTATCCACAGAAAATTGAGGGTTTTCCACAGGTTTTTCAATAATTAATTTTTGTTAATTTTTATGTACTTTTGTTAATTTTTGGCAGATGTTTGGAGGTTGCTCTAGATTGATAGTAATTTTGTACTTACTAATATACCAATAAACTTAGCCTTGAGCAGCATAAATTTAGAAAATTTAGAATATTAATCAGGCGTTAATTAAGTTTTTTTAAGCAGGGCTTGGAGAAATTAGAGAAATTTGCGATAGGGTATTACGGTGAGTATTTTTTCCCTTTAGATCAATAATCAAATAATCAAAGTATGACTATATCGGCAATTAAAAACGAAGTTTCTCCACTGATCGCTGCTGATTTCGATAGGGATTTGCAGGATTTGAAGTTACGGGATATTGTGCGGACTCTGCCCCGTGAAGTGTTCTTGAAGGATCGATCGAAGGCTTGGACTCAAGTAGTAGTCAATGTTTTGCTAGTAGCCTTGGGTTATGCCAGTATTGCCATCGCTCCTTGGTATCTACTCCCCTTTGCTTGGATTTTTACTGGCACAGCCCTCACAGGTTTTTTGTAATTGCCCACGATGCCGGACATCGCTCCTTTGCTAATCGACGTTGGGTAAATGATCTAGTGGGTCATGTTTTGTTGTTACCGCTACTCTACCCCTTCCACAGTTGGCGGATTAAGCATAATCACCACCACAAGCACACCAACAAAATGGAAGAAGATAATGCATGGCAGCCCTTCCGCCCAGAATTTTATACGGCTCAACATCCGGCTTTTCAACAGTTTTATCGGTTAATGCGGGGGAATTTGTGGTTTCTTGCCTCGATCGCTCACTGGGCAAGTGTGCATTTTGATCCCAACAATTTCCAAGAAAAGGAACGCTCCCAAATCAAGCTATCTGTGGGTGTGGTTATTGCCTTTGCCCTAGTCATGTTCCCCACTCTATCTATCACTACAGGTGTTTGGGGAGTAATTAGCTTTTGGCTCATGCCTTGGCTGGTTTACCACTTCTGGATGAGTACCTTCACCATCTGTCACCACACCGCCTCTGATATTCCTTTCCGGGAGCCAGAAATTTGGAACGAAGCTGAATCTCAACTTTTTGGTACTGTCCACTGTGACTATCCCCGGTGGGTTGAGTATCTTTGCCACGATATCAATGTCCACATTCCCCACCACATTTCCACAGCGATTCCTTCCTACAATCTCCGGCTGGCGGATGCTGCTTTGTTAGATATTTGGGGAGACAAGCTTTATCGATCGAAGTTCTCTTGGCAATTAATGCGGGATATCACCACGAAATGTCATCTCTACGATGCCGAAAATTGCTATCAACCTTTTTCTAAATAGTATCTAGATGGTTCTCAATATTATCTAAATAATTAAATCTAGCGATCCTAATGGAGTTAAAAAATTCTCTAGGATCGTTTTCTCTTGGTTTAATATTCAGTTGATTGAAGGCAGTAAATTCCTATTTTTATTAGAGCTAATGTAGATTTTCAAAAAGGAAGAGACATGATTTGATTAATCCATTCTTCAGCAGTAGATGCTTCCCACACCAGAATGAGTGCATCAATAGCTTCGCTAATCGAGAGGTTTTGAGAAACAATCAAGACACCGGAACTGGTTTGAGATAGGGTAAATTCACCAAACTCTTTAGGCATAGTTTTGCGATCGTGGGTGACAAGTAATCTACTATTTTGTGCTGAAATTGCTAGAACTTCTGAATCTTTTATACCCTCAAACCCGGCTGAATTGGCAGACTGAAATCAATAGCTGGCTGTCTACGTATAGTTCCAGCTACAATGGCATGTTTAAGATCAGCATCAGCTTGGAAGCTGAATTTTAGTCATTATCCTTGTTTCTGGGCTTGGGCAGCTTGTAATTTTTGGTAGAGAAGTGGATTTTTTTG
>JAAUUE010000210.1 GCA_012031635.1 Coleofasciculaceae cyanobacterium SM2_1_6
GCCCTACTGTAGTGTTGCGGCTGGATGGTTTGCGGATGAAAGAGCGAGACTGACTACTTTGGGTCAAATGCCTTCATACCCAGATGGGCAGATTGCGGCGATCGCTAAAGTTAACAATTTGATTCTTGTGACTCGTAATATTTCTGATTACACTAATTTTGCAGGACTGACGATCGAAAACTGGTTTATTTAGAGCGATCGTATCCCTACCCAAATAAAGAGCGTTCACGAAGTGTCTCTGAAAGAGAATCTCACCTGCACCCCCCACTAAAAATCTCACCCCATCAAGTTGAAATCATAAAGAGCAAAATTCCATTTCAAAATGATTACCCTCCCACTTCAAGAATAATGATCGCTATCTCGATCGAGTTGATGCGATCGCATTTTATTGAGAATATCGATATCTCAACCCCAAACAAAAAATTGCCCCTCTCTAAGCAAGAGAAAGAGCGAATTCTATGCCTCATAATAGTCAGTTATTAATGAGATTAGAAAGGTGGATTAGGTTTCATTAATGTAGGAGAGGTGGGCGATCGAACCATATACCCGCATTTTTATCTATTAAAGGGTTTTCATAATATCTGCTACCTTTTGAATATATGAATAAACAGATGAATGCTTAATTAGGTTCTCATCGTACTGAGTCCTCCGCCACATATAGTTTGCTCTCACCCCCATTGTGAAGCTATCTTGGACTGCATATGAGAGTGCATCTTTGACAGAGGTCGAGCTATTTTGATGATTTCACCAGCATAATCCATATATTTTTCCAACCCCGGATTCTTAAGATTGAATTGGTTAACAACTGTTTCAGATAAGTCAAGAAAGAAAAGAGTGAATGACGAGAAAATATCCCACTGACATGCAAGAATTGCTGTATCTATAATAATTCTATCTTCGGAATCAAAATAGAAAGATGATAGTTCTTTTTTTAATTTCTCTAGATCACGAAGATCATTCACATTATCAACAAATTCCGCAAGGTTAGCAATTCCTCCCAATAAAGAGCTTGCTTGCTTAGCCTCGGCACTGTCAAACCATCCTACAATATCACCTACTATACTTGTAAGAATACTAGACACACCAAGTGAATCAGAGGTTTTAATTGCCTCTGAAAACTGAGCCATATCTTTGATAAAGAAGCTAGAGATATCAGCTAATGCTTTAATCTTTTCAACATTAGTAGCTTGCTTCTGTAACTCCCAATAAGAAATAGTATCTTCAACTTGCCCAAGATTTATGCCTTTAGACAAGGCATATCCACGAAGTATCGCAGGCAAGGCTTTGAAATCAACAACTATTGCTTTAGGCACTGTTGATATAGAAGTCGAAAAGCTGTCGATAGTCAATGCAATTAGATTCTCTAAAGACCAGACCTTTTTGTTACGATCTTCAATCAACTGTTGCATCTGACTAATAGCTTTTTGACGATACTCCCTGATAGTATTTGCAGTAACCCAGTTTCCTTGTGCCTCTAGTTGAGATAACCAAGCAACAATTTCCTCATCTAAGGAGTTAACTGAATTGGTAATATTAACTTGATAGTTGGTCAGAAATTTAAGTCGCATATAATCAAGATAGTTGAATTCAGAAGATTGCCCGGGGAGAGTTGCCTTAATATTTTTTAAGAAATCTGAATTTGGGAGAACGGGTAAATAGTTACGATATACTCCACTACTCGCTTCTACTAATAAAGTATTGAGGATATCCAGATGACTTTTGAAAGATGGATATTTTGGGTAGTTAATATTAGGTTGTTCTTTTTCAGGAATAATTGTTATTAAAGGAAGTGAACCAATACGACTTGCACCAAGAATACGAATAAAGCGATCAGGCCAGCCAGTTGCTTGTGCGCCAACAGCACCGACAGCAATTGTTCGAGTGTGGTGTAACATTCCAGCATAATTCGACTCAGAAATAATGATTGAACCATCTGCATTTACTTTTTCAACAACAGCCACATGATTTTCACCATTTACCGACCACTGGGCAATATCACCTACTCGTGGTGTACTAGAAATTGTTGCTCCATTGGAAAGCTGATTGTGCCATTGGTTCGCATTACCTAACATCGAAGCCAGCGCCGCAGTATTACCACCCATTTCTTTAATTCGACCACTGGCATACCAAGTACAATTAGCAGTTAGACCACCCGTACCACCAACACTTACAGGTGCATTATAAGGAAAGAAAGGATTACCAGATGTGTAGAACTGTGGACGAGCCAAGAAATAATCTGCATCTAATGGCGACAGTAATGAACTAGCATTTCCTCCTTTTGGGTTGCCTCCACCACCAATTGTTATGCCTTTGACCGCCGGATTGACAGTTAGGTTGAAGGTGTGAGAATCGCTCCATGCTTTGCCATCGTAGGCACGAATTTGGACTGGATAAGTGCCAAGAACTGAGCCATAGAAACGTACATTGTTTAACTGGTCAGCAGGCATCAAGAAAGTTCCTGATGGTTGACCATCATACGACCAACCTTCCATATCAATCTTGGTGGGATCGACCTTGATTTCATAGAACTGAATTTCATCCCCATTTGGATCAGAAATCTCTAGCTCATGGCGATATTGCCCCAGCGTAAAATAATAATCTCTGCCATAGGGCATGATGAAGTTGGGGAAAGATAGTTTTGGGGGCTGGTTGGTGACGGGTCGTTGAGGGATTTCATTTAATTTATATGCCCGGACACTGCCATTTTGGGGATTGAAGAACAAATAGCCGCCTTCAAAATCCGTCCGCTTGCCAAATTCCCACTCATACTCAGCCCTAGTCGGGAAGCCCAGCCAATTGGAAGAACCACCATTTTGAGCATAAACTTTTGCTAAATCAAACCATAGCGGTACAGCTCCATAGCGACCCGAAGAGTGAATCATCCCATTTTGATAACTTTGCCAGTAACCCGTTGTACCCTGTGGTGAAGTTCCCGCCGTCATAACCCCACTCGTTGGATCACCCAGCATACTGTTATAGCCACCATTGAGAGACAGCCCAGCCAAACGCTTATCTTCTTCCGCCGCCGTAATCGGCTCACCAAAATCAAAAAGCTCTAAATCTTCATCAGGGACAGCATGAGCGTTCTTCAGGGCATTACGTCCCGGACTCAGTAACTCACGCAACTTGCCCTTTTCATATCGATAGAGACTTGTTACTGTCTAGCCCCTTGTAACGTGCCTTGTCTTTTCGGCGGGACGGACATCCACATCCACCCGGAATGGAGTTTCTGTCGCCCCAGCCATCGGCTCAACCACCAAGTAGTATTCCCCACCCGGCAAATCCGGCGAAACTCTTCAACACTCTTCCCTGATTTCCGTATCGAATAAAACTCGTTCGTATCAGGACTCCACAACTTCAGATCCGCATCTGCTGACAATCCCGATAGCTTGAAGTTGATATCCCGTAGCCCTTCAAGGGTGAATTTATAATAAGCCGTCTTGCCAGTTGCACCACCTACTTTTCCAGACTTGCTAGAGGGAAAACCACCACCCTTGGTATATTGATCACGTTTTGGATCATCGAATAGATTGATCGCACTTTCCATAATCGTTGTCGCTACTGGATCGATTAAGGGCGTAGGCTTGTTAGTCACTCGCTGGACTGGATTAAAGCCTGCTCCACTAGGGCTTGCATACCAATACAGCCGATTTCCGGGCTGTTCAACTAAATAGCCAGACTGGTAATAGTGCATAACCACACCACTGGTAGCCTCCACTTTCCCCAAGAAAGTACCCGCATTTGCTGGAACTAACCCAGTACCCGGTAAGTAAGTCGGGACGAGAGGCACAGGTATTGGTGTAGGGGGTATTGGTGTAGGGGGTGTGTAGGGAGGAGGTATTTCGTTATATTTAAACGCCTGAGAAAAATACCCATTCCAATACAAATAACCTCCATCAAAATTAGCCCGCTTACCCCCATTCCAGTCATACTCCCGCTTCTTGGGATGACCTAAGAAACTTTTTGGCCCATTCATTGCTAAATATTCACGTAAAAGTTCTCCCCAAAGTGCAACAGCCTTATTGGGAGATCCTGAAGACCAGTAGATAGATCCCTTCTCATAGTTTTGAACCTTGCCAGTCACACCTGTTGATGAACTGTATTGATATAACCTGATGTGTGCCGTCTCCCTAGAGGTTTTGGATAACTTGCAGAAAATCCATATTCTTGCCCAACACTCTTTTGTTCGTCGCTGATCGCATATCTCCAAGGTCCAGATGGAGGAGTTATTGACCCGTTAGCAACTGGCATTTCTAGAGGAGTTAATTTACCATCTCCCCACCATTTATCTGGTGCAAATAAAGGCTCAGGTTTGTATACCACTGGAATGGTTGTTTTTGCTGCTTGCACTGCCGCTACCATGTTGAGAAGTCCCGCCCCGGTTTCTGCATCCCAGCCCGGAGTTGATAAATCTGTTGCCGTAGATTTCAAAATCTCAATTACTTGGCGATAGCTCAACTCAGGATTTGCTGCCCAAACTTGAGAGGCTGCTCCGGTTACCTTAGCGGTCGCTACCGAGGTTCCCGACATCAACCCCATACCCTCACCTGTCAATGAAAGCTCTGGATCAATGGCAGTTCCCCCCGGAGCCAAAATGCCTAAACCCTGTCCATAGCTAGAATACTCGGCTCTGGTTAGTCCATCTGAAGAACCCACCGTGATGATATTGTCAAACTCCTGAGATGCTTGCCCCAAAACCGACATCACGCCGCCATCATTTCCGGCAGCAGCTACAATCAGCACCCCATTTTGCCGAGCGTATTCAATGGCAGTTCGTTCTTGAGGAGTAAATTCATAGCGAGTAGTCACCGTGC
Source organism: Coleofasciculaceae cyanobacterium SM2_1_6 (assembly GCA_012031635.1). GTDB lineage: Bacteria > Cyanobacteriota > Cyanobacteriia > Cyanobacteriales > JAAUUE01 > JAAUUE01. The sequence continues at coordinate 4,815 of JAAUUE010000210.1, forward strand.
CATCGGGGTTAACTTGGGTCAGGTCAATACTTAGGTTAATAATTGCATTGGGCTGATTAGAAGCCTTGGCAGCATCCACAAACTCCATCAGCGCCTCCGCCCACTTGCCAGACTCCACCGCACTGCTCACCCACAAAGGTGCATCATCATTGATCCCATCAATCCCTAAGCCATTATCTTGAGTTGCTGCCACTATTCCCAAGATATGATCACCATGAGTTCCTTCCCCAGCCACAGCAACTACAGTCGGATCACTATCATTTTGAATGTAATCCTTCCCAAAGATAATTCTGCTGTAGTCTATATCTGGGTTGCCTTGGGTGAAATGCGTATCAATAAACCCAACTAGGGGCTGGTCTTCCTTGGGAAACTCATACTTCTCCACGGGGTTCGGCTCTGGAGTTAGAACTACCTGAGATGCTGCATAATCAACAATCTGTTGACCGATTTCTGTATTCCGCCAATCCGCCTCTGGGGACATTTCCCCCTCTAGGATCAAATCATCCAGTGTCACCGTGGTAATTGTCGCCCCCTTAACTTGGAAAATGAGATCGTTAAAATCCTTGTCGCTGGCTCCATCTTGACGGATATCTTCAAACACATAGGTATTGCCATCCCCAGTCACATCAACGATTTGCCCCATTTGGATTGCCTTAGTGGGGTTAGCCGCCACTAGAGAAAATAAAGGACGCACATCTTTAGTAGTGCCTTGCTCCAGAGCCTCTTCAACTTCCGCTACCGAGCCATTAGGAATCAGCATCAAAAAGAACTTATCCCCAGCCCGAAATTCTACGATCGAGCTTCCGGCAAATTCTCCATAGTTATAATCAAAGCCTGTTTCCAGTTCCCCACCAAACATTGCTCCAGCATTAAGATCATCCACAACAATGTAGCCTAGTTTTGCCGCACTGCCAGAGAGTGCCCGTTGGAGAGATTCTTGGAAAAATTCTTTGGAGTTAAGGTCAAGGTTTTCCATCCCTGTCATGGAAATTGCTGCCAGTTGACCTTCGTAGGCTCCACCGTCAAAGATAAAGGTAAACTCTACTCTGCCCGTAGCATCCACTGTGTAGTAGCCAGATTCCACTTGAGACAAGAGATTGGGTTCTGTATCTGCACTATCTCCGAGAAGTTCTAGGTCTTCTTGATCAGATTCCTCGCTTTTAGGATCATCTACTTTCTCGATATCATCAGCAACATCGACAACAGGATCAGATTCCTCATCTCCAGTTTCCACAACATCTTGATCTTCTGAGGTGTCTAAGGTTTCATCAGCAAGATCAGTCGGAGTTGGCTCCTCAGCGATCGCTACCTCTTCCCCATCCTCAATACCATCATCGACTATCTCTTCAACAGCAGGACTATCTTCAGCCACAGGTTCGGGAGTAACAACAGCATCTGCCCCATCCGCCCCGTCTGCACCAATGGCTACTGCATCGGCGGATTCTTCATTGCTAGCTGATACCTTTTGAGTAGTAGTGAAATTATCTTTGTCGGTGGCTAAATCATCGAGGGACTCTTGATCGAGGCTGGTTTCTTTAGCAAGGGGATCCCACTCTACCTCAGTGCCATCAACTTCAGTTAGATCACCACTGGCTAATAAATCTGGAGATTCTTGGGGAGATGCTGCCGGATCATCGCTTGCCTCGGTGACATTACCAGAGTCGGCGATCGCATCACTCTCTAAGGTATCTTCGGGAACCTCAATCTCTGGATTCTCAATTTCTGTAAAGTCTACAGGGATGAAACTGGGGGATTTTTGATCCTTGCCGAGGCGAAAGAATAATCTGGTACTAGCTACGCTAGTTTGTTTTGCTTGGGGAATGCTCAGTAACAGAAGAAAACGCGAAAACAGGCTGACTTGACAGATCATGATGCTACCTTAACTATAAATAGATACCCAAAAAGCAGGAGTGAGATACATCAAGTAACTAATTTTTCTGGCTATCTTTGATGATCTTGCCACCTAATTTATCAATAATTTATGTGATAGTCAAGTTAAGCCTAAGTAAATTTTTGTAAGTAAATTCTCGTAAATCTTTATATCACCAAGTAATCAGCTAGGCAGACTTAAAAGCTAATAGATTTTCTCAAGGATTAGTTTTAGAAGATTAAGTTAAAATTTTTGTGAGTAGCTCTTGATGGAGGGCGGCTCGATCGCTCAAGGCAAAAACTTGGTCTGGGGTGAGGGATTTTCCGTGATGATAGGTATCTAGCCATGCTTGGGAAATCTCCTCGGCAGCTTCAGGAATCTGCTCTAAGTCCCAGCCGGGGATCTCTAGTTGCGCCATGAGTTGATTAATTTTGGGATCATAACTGAGGGCAAAACAGCGACAATTTTCGGCAGCAGCCATGATCAAGCTATGGAGACGCATCCCGATCGCTAAATCTACGCCTTGAAATACTCCCTTTAAGGCTCGTGGGTCTTCTAAGGTGAGAATTTGGCTTTGGGGTAATTGCTGATGAATAGCTTGGGAAATGGGTAAATCTTGGCTGGCTTGGAAGGGAACGAGGAGGATGGTAGCTCCGGTGGCTTGCTGGAGATGGATTAGGCTCTGGGTTAAAACTTGGAGCCGTTGGGCAGTGAGCAGGGGGTGCGATCGCAGAGTTACGGCAATGCGGGGGGTGGGGATATTAGCGAGTTCTGTTACTGTTTGACCAGCCAACGCCCAGACTGGATCCGGAGCCATTACCCCAGTCACTCCCCAATCTTGAAGCATAGCTGCGGATTTTTCATCCCGGACACTGACCCCATCACAGCGAGTAAAACACCTTTCAGCGATCCAGTTGGTGGTTTTTCTCTGGAGCGGTCCAATACCCTGCGCCCAAGCAATGGTCTTCAAGCCCATCCCCTGCGCCAAACCCATTAACCCAGCGTAATACAGAGGACTAGCAGCACTGGTGACATCTTGAATCAGGCTGCCGCCCCCCCAGATAAAGGCGTGGGATTTTTGGAAGGTTTGATAAATTCTGAGAGCTGAGTTGCGATCGCAGACCTTCACCCCATACCTTTGGCTAGTTTCCTTCGGGGTCGCCGTCAGCACCACTGGCTCCACATGGTCGGGCAGCATTTGCAGCAAAGTCGCCAACAACGCCTCATCACCGCCATTTCCCTTCCCATAGTACCCACACAAAACCGCCCGCAACTTTTTAACCATTTTGATCTAAGAAAGATATCTGAAAAATAAGTTATCTTATAATACTACCTAGATTATTTATTAGAATTAAGAATATCTTCAAGTATATC
>JAAUUE010000211.1 GCA_012031635.1 Coleofasciculaceae cyanobacterium SM2_1_6
TTTCTCAGCATAGCTGATAGTTTCTTTCTGGCGGGAGTTTCACCGACCTAGGATATTTCAACGTGCAGTTGATACGCCTACTTGTTCAGCACAAATTCATCATACCATAGTATGGATTTGGTTAGCTACGTACCTATGCTAACCCGCCTTATATCCCACGGCTAAAGCCAGTGGGTTTTACGGCGATTTCTATAATTTGCTGCCTAGAGTATGGGCAGCTTTTTAATCTATTCTGGAAAACATCTAGCGTAAAAGAGCAAAGCCGCTATTTTAACTCTTGGGACAAGGCAGACAAGACCTTGGAAGTTGGGGGAAGTTGGCATAAATTACTCCGGGCTAATACCATTGACACCAAGCCACAAATATAGATATATTAAAGGACTGTCTGCATAAAATATATTCAAATACTCAACTAAACACTCGATTAGAGTTGCCCATAGTTCTCAACTCATGCCTACTATCCAACAGTTAATCAGAACAGCGCGCGCCAGTGCCAAGGTCAAAACCAAATCCCCAGCTCTTAAGGAATGTCCCCAACGGCGTGGAGTTTGCACCCGTGTGTACACCACCACCCCCAAAAAGCCCAACTCTGCCCTCAGAAAAGTGGCTCGGGTACGCTTAACCTCTGGGTTTGAAGTCACCGCCTACATTCCGGGCATTGGTCATAACCTCCAAGAACATTCTGTAGTAATGATTCGGGGTGGACGGGTCAAAGACCTACCCGGAGTCCGTTATCACATTATCCGTGGCACCTTAGATACTGCGGGGGTCAAAAACCGTTCTCAGGGTCGTTCTAAGTATGGAACAAAACGTCCTAAAAAAGCCTAGATAGTTTGCTCAAAAGTCAACTATCAAATAGGCAACTATCAAATAGGCAACTGTCAAATAGGCAACTATAAAAGATCTCAGCGATCGAGACTACTTATACTAGAAAACCCTGAGGGCAATTGATTCTTTTCCCTTTGGCAGAATCCGTCTTCAGCACCGGGCTTCTAAATTTTCCAGACTAAGTTGCTATTAATAATCCTAACTAGTAATTCAATACATAACTAAACTATGTCCCGCCGTAGCAAAATCAAAAAACGTCCGGTTCCCGCCGATCCTGTCTACAACAACCGTCTAGTCAGTATGATCGTGCGGCGAATTATGCGCCATGGCAAAAAAACCACCGCCTATAGTATTATTTATGATGCGATGAAAACGATCGAGGAACGTACAGGCGGCGATCCGCTGCCGGTATTTGAGAAAGCCGTCCGCAATGCTACTCCCTTGGTAGAGGTCAAAGCTAGACGGGTAGGTGGAGCCACCTATCAAGTTCCCATGGAAGTCCGTACCGATCGAGGCATAACCTTGGCTCTGCGGTGGTTGATCCGCTTTGCCAGAACCAGACCCGGCAAGAGCATGGCAAACAAACTAGCTAACGAGCTGATGGATGCAGCCAACGAAACCGGAAACACCATTCGCAAGCGCGAAGAAACCCACAAAATGGCAGATGCAAACAAAGCCTTTGCTCACTACCGCTATTAATTATCTTTGCCTACCTAGACTTTGCCTCAAAAACTTTCAGTCTCTACTGCACCAGACTAACTTTGACCAACTTTAACTGACATCTTCAGCATATTGATGGTGAATTTTGGCTTTACTAAAGAGGCTGGACGGCAAAGGAAGTCGTCAAAAATCAGCTAAAAAGTGTAGAATTGTAAATAAACACGAACACAATTTTTAATATCTGGGGAACCCAGAAGAAGGAGGTCACTGTGGCACGAACTATCCCCCTAGAAAAAGTACGCAATATCGGCATTGCCGCCCATATTGATGCGGGGAAAACCACCACTACCGAGCGAATCCTATTTTACTCCGGTATTGTGCATAAAATCGGCGAAGTCCATGAGGGCACGGCGGTTACAGACTGGATGGAACAGGAACGGGAGCGGGGTATTACCATCACCGCAGCAGCAATTAGTACAAGTTGGAAAGACTATCAAATCAACATCATTGATACTCCCGGTCACGTGGATTTCACCATTGAGGTGGAACGCTCCATGCGGGTGTTGGATGGTGTGATTGCGGTGTTCTGTTCCGTAGGGGGAGTTCAACCACAGTCGGAAACTGTTTGGCGGCAAGCTGATCGCTATAAAGTACCCCGGATTGCCTTCATCAACAAGATGGACCGGACAGGGGCAAATTTCTACAAGGTTCAGGAGCAGATGGTCGATCGCCTCCGGGCTAACGCCGTCCCCATTCAGTTGCCCATTGGCAGTGAAAGCGATTTCAAAGGCATTATTGACTTAGTGCAGATGAAAGCGTTCATGTACACCAACGATCAAGGTACAGACATCGAAGAAACTGAGATTCCCACTGATATGCAGGAACTGGCAGCAAAATATCGGTTGCAGTTGGTAGAAGCAGTGGCAGAAGCTGATGATGTTCTCATGCAAAAATACTTTGATGGGGAAGAAATCACCGACGCAGAAATTAGGACTGGACTACGCAAAGGCACGATCGGGGGCACTATTGTTCCCGTCCTGTGTGGTTCTGCTTTCAAGAACAAAGGCGTGCAATTGATGCTCGATGCCGTTCTCGACTACTTACCTTCTCCAACAGAGGTTCCCCCCATCCAAGGCTTGCTTTTAGATGGTACCGAAGTTACTCGTCCCGCCGATGACAACGCACCTCTAGCCGCTCTGGCATTCAAGATCATGAGCGATCGCTTTGGTCGTCTCACCTTCGTCCGAGTCTATTCTGGAGTCCTAAAAAAAGGTAGCTACGTCCTCAACTCCACCAAGGACAAAAAAGAGCGAGTTTCTCGTCTGGTTTTAATGAAAGCAGACGATCGCATTGATGTGGATGAACTGCGCGCCGGAGATTTGGGGGCAGCCCTAGGGTTGCAAGATACCATCACCGGAGACACCATCTGTGATGACAGTGCCCCCGTAATTCTTGAATCCCTATTTGTCCCAGAACCAGTAATTTCTGTAGCGGTGGAACCCAAGACCAAGCAGGATATGGACAAACTTTCCAAGGCTCTGCAAGCCTTGTCTGAAGAAGATCCTACCTTCCGAGTCCGGGTTGACCCCGAAACCAACCAGACTGTCATTGCGGGTATGGGCGAATTGCACCTTGAAATCCTCGTAGACAGAATGCTCCGGGAGTACAAAGTCGAAGCCACCGTCGGTGCGCCCCAAGTAGCTTACCGAGAAACCGTCCGCAAGCCCGTCCGAGCTGAGGGTAAGCACATTCGTCAGAGTGGTGGGAAAGGGCAGTATGGTCATGTGGTAATTGAACTAACCCCCGGCGAACCGGGTAGTGGGTTTGAATTTGTTTCTAAGATTGTTGGTGGCTCTGTACCCAAGGAATACATTGGGCCAGCAGAACAAGGAATGAAGGAAGCCTGCGAATCTGGGATCGTTGCTGGCTACCCAGTGATTGATCTCAAAGCAACCCTGGTAGATGGTTCTTTCCACGATGTGGACTCCTCGGAAATGGCTTTTAAGATTGCTGGTTCCTTAGCAATTAAAGAAGCTGTGTCCAAGGCAAGCCCTGTGATCCTTGAACCTATGATGAAGGTCGAAGTAGAAGTGCCAGAGGACTACATTGGCAACATTATCGGCGACCTCAACTCCCGTCGGGGACAGATTGAAGGACAGGAAACAGATCAAGGATTAGCCAAGGTAGTGGCAAAAGTCCCTCTAGCAGAAATGTTTGGTTATGCCACCGATATTCGCTCCAAGACTCAGGGACGGGGTATTTTCTCAATGGAATTTAGCCATTATGACGAAGTTCCTCGGAACGTAGCGGAAGCGATTATCAGCAAGAGTAAAGGCAAAGGCTAATTGCTGGAGCTAAAACTCTAGGGATTTGATGATGCTTGGTTAATTGTTAGTGCTTTAATAGTTAATGATTAAAATCTAGCCAAAAACTAATAGTAACTAGTGATTAACCGTTGGTCATCAGTAAATAGTTAGTAAGTATTAAGTAAGGAAAATAAGGACGAATTAATTCATGGCACGCGCAAAATTTGAACGGAATAAACCCCACGTTAACATCGGTACGATCGGTCACGTTGACCACGGCAAAACCACCCTAACTGCTGCTATTACTATGACCTTGGCAGCGATCGGTGATTCTAAAGCCAAAAAATATGATGAAATTGATGCGGCTCCTGAAGAAAAAGCGCGGGGGATTACCATCAATACTGCCCACGTAGAATACCAAACCGAAAAACGCCACTATGCTCACGTAGACTGTCCCGGTCACGCTGACTACGTAAAAAACATGATCACTGGTGCAGCGCAGATGGACGGCGGCATTCTCGTAGTGGCAGCTACCGACGGCCCCATGCCCCAAACCAAGGAGCATATTCTCCTCGCCAAGCAAGTAGGTGTACCTAGCCTAGTGGTATTCCTAAACAAGGAAGATATCATGGAAGATGAAGAACTCCTCGAACTAGTAGAACTAGAACTCCGGGAACTCCTCAGTGAGTACGAATTTCCCGGCGATGATATTCCCATTATCAAAGGTTCTGGATTCCAAGCCCTAGAAGCCATGACTAAGAACCCCAAACTTGTCCGGGGTGAGAACAAGTGGGTCGATCGCATTTATGACCTCATGGATGCCGTAGATGCCTATATTCCTACTCCAGAGCGAGATATTGACAAGCCCTTCTTGATGGCAGTGGAGGATGTATTCTCCATTACTGGTCGGGGGACTGTCGCCACCGGACGGATTGAACGGGGGAAAGTGAAAGTTGGCGATAACGTCGAACTTGTAGGCATCAAACCCACCCGTAGCACCACTGTAACCGGGATTGAAATGTTCAAGAAGAGCCTTGAAGAAGGAATGGCTGGAGATAACGCTGGCGTACTTCTCCGGGGGATTCAAAAGACAGATATTGAGCGGGGCATGGTAATTGCCAAGCCCGGTTCCATCACTCCCCATACAGAGTTTGAAGGAGAAGTTTACGTCCTCCAAGAAAAGGAAGGTGGTCGGAAGACTCCATTTTTCTCTGGCTACCGTCCCCAGTTCTATGTGCGGACTACTGATGTTACTGGCACCATCAAAGCCTTTACCTCCGATGAAGGTGCGGCGGTAGAAATGGTCATGCCCGGTGATCGGATTAAAATGACAGTGGAATTAATCAACGGGATTGCCATCGAACAAGGAATGCGCTTTGCCATCCGGGAAGGCGGTCGGACGATCGGAGCCGGGGTAGTTTCCAAGATCGTCAAGTAGTTGAAGAAATAGTGCAGAAAACCATACTTACAACTCTAATTATCTAATTCAATTATGGGGTTGGTCTAAGGTTAACTTCTAAAATAAAATTTTGGCTCTCCTGAATATAGGGGAGTTTATTTTTTATATTTAGATTATTTAGGAGATTATCTCAAATCTTCGATGATCTTTCAGATAATCTTTCAGGTAATTTTCTTCCAAAACTCTCGCTGAAGACTTTAACCTAGAATTGTATCTAGAATTTTTGTCGGGAATTTTGCGCTAGATTGAAACTGAACATAAACTAGATCAAGATAGATCAGATGAAATTCTCCAAAGAGAGGCAAGACCAGAATGAGCTTAGAGTATTATTTTGATGGAGAGAGCGATCGCAAGTCTTTTATTGGGCCGGGAGCCAAACCCCACTACAACCCCGATCGTCCCGGTCAGGTAGAGCATATTTTTTAGATCTAACCCTAGAAATTCCCCACGAAAGTTTTAGTGGCACTTGTACCATCACCATCAACCCAGTGCGGGATGGGATTACCAATTTCACCCTTGATGCTGTGAATCTCCACATTTATACAGTCACGATCGAGGAAATTTCCCAAAAATTTGACTACGACGGCGAGTATCTCCAGATTTATCTCACCCAACCCACCATGGCTGGCAAAGCCATCAAGGTTACCATTAATTACGGAGTTGAAAAACCCCAACGGGGTTTGTATTTTATTCTTCCCAGCGAACACTATCCCCAAAAACCCACTCAAGTCTGGACTCAGGGAGAAGATGAAGATTCTCGCTATTGGTTCCCCTGCTTTGACTATCCCGGACAGTTGGCAACCTCCGAGATTCGAGTGAAGGTTCCCCAACCTTTGATGGCGATTTCCAATGGTGATCTGATCCACACAGAAACCCTAGAGTCGGGAGAAAGTATTTTTCACTGGTTCCAAAAACAGGTACATCCTACCTATTTAATGACCCTAGCCGTAGGGGATTTTGCCGAAATTCCTGATACATGGCGGGGCAGACCAGTTAATTATTATGTAGAAAAAGATCGAGTCGCCGAGGGCAAAATCAGCATGGGGAAAACCCCGAAAATGCTGGAGTTTCTCAGTGAGAAATTTGGCTATGATTATCCTTTTTCTAAATATGCCCAAGTTTGCGTCGATGATTTTATTTTTGGGGGGATGGAAAATACCTCCACGACCCTGTTGACCGATCGCTGCTTGATTGATGAGCGGGCTGCCCTCGACAATCGCAGTACCGAAAGTTTAGTTGTCCATGAGCTGTGTCATCAGTGGTTTGGCGATTTAATTGTGATTAAACACTGGTCCCACGCTTGGGTCAAAGAAGGGATGGCTTCCTATTCTGAGGTGTATTGGACAGATTTTGAGTACGGCAAAGATGACGCTGCTTATTATTTATTAAACGAAGCCCGGAGTTATCTCACCGAAGATAGTTCTCGGTATCGCCGCCCCATTGTCACCCACGTGTACCGAGAAGCGATCGAACTTTACGATCGCCACATCTACGAAAAGGGAGCCTGCGTGTATCACATGATCCGCACGGAGTTGGGAGATGAATTATTCTGGAAAACCATTAAAATCTTCCTCCACGATCACGCCCACCAAACCGTAGAAACCATTGACCTGATCCGGGCGATCGAAAAAGCCTCAGGGCGGAATTTAATGTTCCTGTTTGATCAGTACGTGTTCCGGGGCGGGCATCCCGACTATCAGGTTGCCTACAGTTGGGACAATGATAGTAAATTAGCAAAAATTACTGTCACCCAAACCCAAGCTAAGCCCGATAAAGCTGTGACAGATAACGAATTATTTGATCTGAAAATCCCCATTGGCTTTGGCTTTGTTGATCAAGATATTGACAAAAATGCAGAAACTGCCGCTCCAACCTTAAAGACTTTTACCGTTCGGATTTATGAAAAGGAACAAAGTTTTTATTTTCCCCTAGAGCAGAAGCCAAGTTTTATTAGTTTTGATCAGGGGAATAATTATCTGAAAACTGTGACTTTGGAGTACGCAGTCCCCGATCTCAAGGCGCAACTCCTCCACGATCCCGACCCTATTTCTCGCATCTATGCTGCTCAAGCCCTAGCCAAGAAAGGCGGATTAGAGGCGGTGAATGCTTTAGCGGAAGCTCTAGGCAATGACAAATTCTGGGCGGTGCGATCGGAAGTAGCTCAATCCCTTGCCAAAATTAAACTAGACCAAGCCGGGGCTGCCTTGATTGCTGGTTTACAAGACCCTGAGGCGAGGGTGCGGCGATCGGTGGTGGATGCCCTAGGGCAAGTGAAGGATGTACACAGTTTACAGGCTGTCCAACAACTTTTAGAAGCTGGAGACCCTAGTTACTATGTAGAGAATACTGCTGCTAGAGTGTTAGGGGGGATGGTATCAGCAACCCTCAAGGATCAGGAAGAACAAGTGATTCAACTCCTCAATCAAATCATCCGGGAGCGATCGGGCTGGAATGAATTGGTGCGATCGGGAGCCATCACCGGATTAGCTCAATTAAAAACTTCGGCAGTAGCTTTGGATTCGATCGTCTCTTACACGAAGCTAGGTATTCCCCAACCCCTGCGTTTAACCGCCATCCGAGCCTTGGGAGCCGTTTCCAAAGGACAGGAACCACCCCAACTAGAGTTGATTCTCTCCCTATTGGCAGATTTAGCTAAGGAGACTTTCTTCCTCACTCAACTGGCGGTAGTAGTCTTCTCTAGGACAGATGGAAACCCCCAAAGCCCTTGGGATTCTCCAAGCCCTTGCCACCCAAACCCCCGATGGTCGAGTCCGCCGGGTTGCCGAAGA
>JAAUUE010000212.1 GCA_012031635.1 Coleofasciculaceae cyanobacterium SM2_1_6
GCGTGAATCATGACCCTTACCCTAAATCCCTCTCCCTAGGGAGAGGGACTTTCCTCTTACTCCCCCTTCTCCTAGGGAGAAGGGGCTGGGGGATGAGGGGCTTTTTCCGTTATTCACGCAAGAGGTCTATTAAATCTAATTATTCTGGTTTGGCATCCCGGAGCATGAGGGCAGCCACGGCAGCTTGGGGAGTAATTTCCTGATTTAATAACTTTTGGACTTGGGAAGAAATGGGTAAATAAATGCCTTTGTTTTCTCCACGCTGCACCAGCACAGAAGTAGTATTTACGCCCTCGGCAGTGCTGCCAATTTCTTGGAGGATGGCTGGTAAAGTCTTGCCTTGAGCTAGACCATAACCCACTTGATAATTGCGGCTGAGGGAACTATTGCACGTAGCAAGTAAATCTCCTAATCCAGACAGCCCGTAGAAGGTTTCTGCCTGCGCTCCCCAGTCGGTGCCGATGCGGATCATTTCGGCTAAACCCCTAGTTAACAAGGCAGCTTTGGCATTTGTACCTAACTGTAGACCATCACAGGCTCCAGAAGCGATCGCCATTACGTTTTTCAAGGTTCCCCCCAGTTCTACTCCCAAGGGATCGCTGTTGGTATACACCCGAAATTGTCGTGAAGAAAAGGCTTGCTGTACGATCGTTGCAGTTGCTAAATCAACACTTGCTGCCACACTAGCGGCGGGTAAACCTTGGCGGATTTCTGTGGATAAATTGGGCCCAGATAGAACTACTAAGGGTATCTGGGGAAGAGCATCTTGCCAAATTTGGGAGGCAGTATTGGTAGTGAGAGGATCTAAGCCTTTGGTGGCAGTAATTAAGATGACATTTTTAGGTAATTTGAGGGAAGTTAATTGATTAACTGTGGGTCTGACCCCCCCCATAGAAACGGCAGAAATAATCAGATCAACACCGCTCAAGATTGGCTCTAGGGGTTGAGGATTTCTTGCAGACCGGAAATTAATTTCATGCCCATTAATCCCTAGTAAAAACCCTAAAGTTTCTCCCCAATTTCCCCGTCCTAGAATCACTATTTTCATCGGAATTATTGTTGATGCTGATTAAGCCAATTGATTGGAATTTGAGTGATTTTTTCTCGACCCGTTGGTTTGTGGACTGGTTTGCCTAGGGGACGGATTTTGAGAGTCCCGGCATAAAAAGCATGAATCCGCTTCCGGGCAATTTCTAGATATTTAGCCTCTCGATCGATAGCCATACCCCGGCGTTGATGTTTAATGGCGGCAATGATACTAGAGCCAACTCCCCCAAAGGGATCAAGAACCCAATCATCTTCATTTGTTAATGCTAAAACACAACGTTCAACTAACTCGATCGGAAACTGGCAAGGATGGGCTGTTTTCTCTGGATGGTTAGATTTGACATTGGGGATTTCCATAACCCCATTTTCCCATTCTTGCTGGATTAATCGCCAATAGTCTGAGGGATTTTTACCCAAGGGATTACCGCTAGGCTGCCCAATTTTTTTGCCTTTATAGTGCAGCTTACCGGGATATTTAGCAGGGACTCGGACGGCATCTAAATTAAAGGTGTAGTCTTTTGTTTTTGTAAACCAAAGCAAGGTTTCATACCTGCCAGAAAACCGATTAGAGGCGTGGAGTCCGTGGTCAAAATGCCAAACTATTCTGTTCCGTAATTGCATTTCTAGGGATTTAAAAATAGGGTAAAAATAAATATCTAAAGGAAATACCTCACCATGATTAATAAAATTGCCCACCTGCCAAACTATACTGCCATCAGGGGTGACTAATCGATATAGCTCTTGAATAATCTCCTGTTGCCAATCCAAATACTGCTCAAGATTTGTTTGCTTCTCGTATTCTTTGCCAATGTTATAGGGCGGCGAAGAAATGATCAGCTTAAATGTATTGTTAGGTAGTTGCTGTAATGCAGTTAAAGTGTCACTTTCTTTCAAGACAATCTGACTATCTTGGTAAAATTGTGAACAGATTTTGTAGGTATCTATCATTATTTTAGGTGGGCGAACTAAGGCTCTAATTCTAAAGGACTTTCTCTGTTCCTCTAGCTAGACGAGGTTACGATCGGTCAAAATCTCGTAACCTGTTTCTGTCACTAATACCGTATGTTCAAACTGGGCAGATAGGGCATTATCTGTGGTTACTACTGTCCACTGATCCTTGAGAACCCGAGTAAATTTACTGCCAGCATTGACAATGGGTTCGATCGCTAGGGTCATCCCCGGCACTAGTTTTACATTGGGCAGTTGCCGAGTCCGAAAGTTAAATACGGCGGGTTCTTCGTGGAGATTGCGTCCCACCCCATGCCCTGTATAATCTTCCACCACACAAAAACCTTGAGTCTGAACATAATCCTCGATCGCTCCGGCGATATCTAATAAATGTTTCCCCGGTGCGACTTGCTCAATCCCCTTATACAAAGCTGTTTCGGCGGCAGTCATTAACTTAGCGGCAGCAGGTTTGAGTTGACCGATGGCGATCGTGACACAGGAATCTCCGTGAAATCCCTCATAAAAAGCCCCCGTATCTACCTTTAATAAATCTCCCTTGTGGATCACCTGCCTGCGGCTGGGAATCCCGTGGACTACTTCTTGGTTGATACTGGCACAGATGGAACCGGGAAACCCGTGATAGCCCAAAAAGCTGGGCGTAGCCCCCATTTCTCGGATCCGTTTCTCAGCGTAGGCATCTAAATCCGCCGTTGTCATTCCCGGTTTCACCATCTGGGAAATTTCTTTGAGTACCGTTGCCACAATTTTTGAGGCTTGGCGCATGGTGGCAATTTCTGGGGCGGTTTTAATTTCGATGCCCCGCTTTTTTTTCCGCGTCGGGGTGCTGGGCTTGGGGGCAAAATTTTACTGAGAATCTTCATGGGTATTTCTAGGTATTTTTAGGAATGAGAGCATCGATCGAATGGGGATCATCTCCACGTAGTTGTAGGCAGTTAATAGGTAATTATTTATTTCTAGGACTTATACAAAATAAGGTTTTATCCACGGTCAGTAGGAGTAAGGTGGATAATGTCCACCCTACGGCGATTTAGTTAGGATTTAGGGTAATGCCCGCCCTACAGCTAGAGTCTATGGGGAAGTCCTGATTTAGTTAGGATTTAATGCCCTAGGCAAATATTTACTAGATATAAATTAGGGATATTTACCAAGGAAATAGTTATTTCTAAAGTTATGGAAAAGAACTTTTCTCAAGGATTGAATCTAATTGATCGACTATTTATGTTCAGGAAAGAATAAATAATCTCGCAACTTCTTAACTTTAGCTATAGATATCCTATCTTTAGTTTAAAATAACCGTATTTTCTCGCATTTTGTATTATTTTGCTACAATTTGATATTGTTTAACTTAGTAAAAATAGCATGAATAGAGTCGACTGGCAATTGTGGCGGAAGTTCTGGGCGATCGCCAAGCCCTATTGGTTCTCTACAGAGTGGCGGGGCGCATTAACCCTTTTAGTTTTGCTAATTGTTTTATCGATCTCCGTAAGTGGATTGAATATTACCATTAGCTATGTGGGTAGGTTTTTCCAAAACGCCCTAGTCGAGAAGAAAACTGAGGAATTTTGGCGGTTTCTCTTTATCTATGCAGGAGTATTTGTTGTCGGCACCCCGATCGTAGTTATCTTTCGCTTTGTCCAACGAAAGCTGGGCATCTACTGGCGCAAATGGTTGACGGAGCATTTTTTGGATCGATATTTCAGCGATCGAGCCTACTACGAAATCAACTCCAATGACAAGATTGACAACCCAGACCAACGAATTGCTGAGGATGTGAAGTCTTTCACTGCCACTAGTTTAACTTTTCTCCTAATCATCCTAGGAAATTTAATTGATCTAATTTCTTTCACGGGAATTCTCTGGTCAATATCTAAATCTTTGACCTTGATTTTAGTCGTCTACTCTATCATGGGTACGGCAGTGACCATCATTCTTGGTAAACGCTTAATTGGTCTAAATTTCAATCAATTGCGTTATGAAGGCGACTTTCGTTATGGTCTAGTTCATGTCCGAGATAATGCAGAATCCATTGCTTTTTATCGAGGTGAAGAGCAGGAATCCGAACAAGTTAAACGTCGTTTCTTTGATCTCTTTGGTAATTTTAATTTACTGATTGGTTGGCAGCGAAATGTAGATTCTTTTACCACTGCCTACGGTTATTTAGTAGTAATCTTACCCTCCTTAGTCGTAGCTCCCATCTACTTTGCTGGAGATATTGACTTTGGGGCAATTAGTCAAGCAGGTTTTGCCTTTAATCAGGTCTTGGGAGCCTTATCGATTATTGTCAATGAAGTAGAAAGACTAACCGCTTTTGGGGCGGGGGTGAATCGTTTGGCTGCCTTTACAGATACCCTAGATTTCAGCAGCAACGGTGCTGGGGAAACCAGAAAAATTGACCTTGTAGAATCAACCCAACTATCGATCGAGCATCTGACTCTACAAACTCCCAAAGGTCATAAAACTCTCGTGGAAGATTTATCTGTAGTGATCAATTCTACTCAGGGGTTGTTAATTGTAGGTTCTAGTGGAGTGGGGAAAAGTTCTCTGCTGCGGGCGATCGCTGGTCTCTGGAACAGTGGTACAGGTCGTCTGGTGCGTCCCCAACTCCAAGAAATGATGTTTCTGCCCCAACGTCCCTATATGCTCTTGGGTTCGTTGCGGGAACAACTCCTCTACCCCAATACCAGCCAGAAAATCAGCGATGGAGAATTATTAGCTGTGCTGACTCAAGTTAACCTAGAGGAATTACCCAGCAGATTAGAAGGCTGGGATACAGAGCTAGACTGGGATAACGTTTTATCTTTGGGAGAGCAGCAGCGTTTAGCCTTTGCCCGCTTAATTCTCACCAAACCCAAGTACGTCATTCTAGACGAAGCCACCAGCGCCCTAGACCTCAAAAATGAAGAAAAACTGTACCAGAAACTCCGAGAAATGGAAGTTACTTTTGTCAGCGTGGGGCATCGTCCGAGCTTGCTAAAGTACCACAATCAGGTGTTGGAATTAACTGGTGGGACTCAATGGCGCTTGGTGGCTCCGGAGGAATACGATAAAGCTCTCGTCACGGTTTAATTTTGTACCAAACCTACTTTATTCAAACTAATTGATTTATGCTTAAATCCTTTGGGCGCAAGCCTTGCGCCCCTACCCCTATAACCGGAGTTGATATAAACAATTTGCCTAAACAAAAAAGATGAGACTCAACTACCTCCTACCTTTCTTTGATGCGGAACCCCAAACTTGGGCGGGGACGGCAAGACTGCTCAGGTGGCTGACTCTGCTCTGGTTATTTGTGGGCTTGGTGGTGTTGTTTTCTGCTTCCTATCCCATTGCCGATGCCCAGAAGTTGGATGGTTTATTTTATATGAAGCGGCAACTTATCTGGGTGGCAGTGGGTTTGGGGTTGATGAATTTGGTGGTACGATCGCCCCTTTACCAGAGCTTACGGATTTCACCGCTATTCATGCTGATCTTCCTGTTGTTAATCTGTATTACCCTGATTCCGGGACTAGGCAAATCGGTAAATGGAGCTTCTCGGTGGATCGCCATTGGCTCGATCGACATCCCGATCCAGCCTTCAGAGTTGATTAAACCGTTTTTGATCTTGCAGAGTGCCAGAATTTTTGGGCAATGGCAGGAAATGCGGTTCGATCGATTCCTGCTCTGGATTGGAATTTTTGCCAGTATGTTGTTGGTGATTCTCCTGCAACCAAACTTAAGTACGGCAGCACTCTGTGGGATTGCTCTGTGGTTAATTGCCCTTGCAGGTCGATTTCCGTGGCAATATCTCTGGCAAACAGCTTTTACGGGAATTTTGCTAGCAGTTATTAGTATTAGTCTGCGGACTTATCAGCAACGGCGGATCATGTCCTTTCTCAATCCCTGGGAAGACCCGACCCAAGACGGCTATCAATTAATCCAAAGTCTGTTGGCGATCGGTTCCGGGGGCTTGTCTGGCAGTGGCTTTGGGCTGTCGCAGCAGAAATTATTTTATTTGCCGATTCAGTTTACAGATTTTATCTTTGCGGTCTATGCCGAGGAATTTGGGTTGATTGGCTGTATTTTCTTGCTGGGCTTACTAGCAGTCTACGCTACCCTTGGTTTGATCGTGGCAAAAAATGCGAAAAATCCCGTCCATCAGCTTGTGGCGATCGGTTGCACAATTTTCTTGGTCGGACAGTCTCTCCTAAATATCGGCGTGACCACGGGAGTACTCCCCACCACTGGTTTACCCTTGCCCCTGTTTAGCTACGGCGGCAGTTCGATGCTTTCTAGTCTGTTGTGTGCGGGGTTATTAATTCGGGTTGCCAGAGAAAGCAATGAAGCAGAGGTGGTTTCGTTGGTCGATCGAAGAAAAATCAAAGATACTAATTTCCCCGGCTAGACTCTCCAAAGATTTTCTAGGAATTTTCCCAAGATTAAAGAGGCAAAGGTAAACTCTGCCCCTCGATTGTGTTGTGGAGTTCGATCGAGACTTACAGCAAATTTAGTTTTGGTAAGCTAATCACTAAGTTTGAAGTCCCCCTTTTTATAGACTTTGCCTTCCCGGAGAATAGGTGAATTTAGGTGGATCGCACCAACACTTATCTAAACGCAAACTGCTGTATCTATTCTTCATCCTCATCTTCTTCTAAGTCCTCATCATCTTCATCTTCGTATTCTTCATCTTCATCTTCTTCTAAGTCCTCATCATCTTCATCTTCTTCTAAGTCCTCATCTTCATCTTCATCCTCATCTAGATCATCATCTTCATCCTCATCTAGATCATCCTCATCCTCATCGTCTTCGTCTTCGTATTCTTCCTCATCATCCTCGTCATTACCATCTATAACATCCTCCTCGTCTTCGTCACTTTCGTCTTCGTCACTCTCATCATCTTCTTCGTAATAATATTCATACTCATCATCGTCCCCATCATCTCCTTCTGCGTACTCTTCCTCTTCATAGTAAAAATTTTCATCATCCTCTTCATCTCCAATCCCAGAGGTGAAATCTACATCGGTGACGGCTCGGATTGTCCAGCAACTCCGGCAGTGTTCTGGGTTGGTCATGTAGGCGTAGGGAATGTAGCAGTAGCCATAGTCTCCCCAATCTGCACCCCAAGAATTGCGGACAATAAAAACTTGGCGGGAATCAGAATAACCAACACAAAGCATGGCGTGTCTCCCGTGTTCCGTGCGTCCAGCTTCGGTTTCGGGGTTTGGGGTGGGGACTCTGCCCCGGCGACTGGCTCGATCGAAGGACTTAAACAAAGTTAGGGAAAATACAAAGGGATGTCCCTCTGCTAGGCAATGCTTCATCGCATACAAATCTAGGGGAATTTCCTCTGCTTCTTCGATCAAAAACCGAGTAGCTTCTGTGTAAGCCTCATCGTGGGGTTTGGAGTTAACTTGAGTAATTTCGTAGGGCCAAAGATCTTCTGGACAAGTCCCCATTTCCTGCAAAACTTGGATACTGGTCGCAATGGAACTGCCTTCATCCCCCTCAATGCCATCCATCAGTCGGGCATTGTAATAAATAAACAAACGACTGACATCTCCCGAAGTTCCTAAAATTCGCATTCCTAAGTATTCGTAGGCTCCAGCGATCGCATTTGCCACACAACTATTGGTCTGGGATTGGTCTTCTACCTCCGTTAGATAGGGACGTAAATCTACCCGTTTTGGTAATTCTGCTTCGGCATATCTTGAAGCACTATAATCTTTAGATTTGGGCGGCTTTTTGGCAGAGTCAACCACACCACCTAATTTAATTTTCTTCCCCGTCGATTTCTGTAATAAAAAGGCACTTTTTGCCAGATTACCTGTTGCCATAAAACTCCTAAAATAGATTAGTTAGAAACTACCTTGGCGTGACCCCTATTGGCTTAGCCTCTCCGAAGGAGAAGGGGAATCGAGTATTCCAGATTCAGAATATCTTATTTGTCTATTATTTACCTATAGCGATCCTAAATCATTAGACTTCTTGCGTGAATAAGGAAAAAGCCCCTCATCCCCCAGCCCCTT
>JAAUUE010000213.1 GCA_012031635.1 Coleofasciculaceae cyanobacterium SM2_1_6
CTCAGAACCATCTCTAAATCAAACCTCCTTTACATCCCCCTACCTCCCCTTACCTCCCTGTACCCCCTTCTCCCTCCCCCTGTACCTCCCGAAATTAACCCAGAAGAAGCCGCCCTCGTAGAAGTATTTGGTAACTTGGATATCTCTGATCATCTACTTTCAGAATTATCTCCGCCGCCCTTGTCAGGGGAATCGACAACAGAATTAGCCGGAAAATTGACAGACGAATTGACAGACGAATTGACAGAAAATCTGGCTTTATTAGAGACTAATTTTTCCGATCCGGTAGGCTTAGCTCCTCCTGCTCCGCCGGAGATACTGAATCCAGAGCCGAGGAATTTTGAACGCCCCCAAACTAGCCTATCCCTGCGAGTGGATTTAGAGCAGTTAGAGCATCAAAACTATCTAGCCGGGGAACTACTGATCAATCAAAACCAGCTAACTCTCCAGGGGGAACAGGTAGAAGAAACAGTCCAAAAATTATTTGGCTGGCTCCAGCAACACCGCCAGACGATCGGCAAACTCAAGAAACAACTTGTCCGGGATCAGGGGCTAGAAATCCCGGAAGTTACCGACCTCATGGATACGATACTGGAAGAAACAGTGCAGCTAGAACAGGCTACGGCGGATTTAAATCTGTTTAGTCAGAACGGACAGCAATTTGTGGAACGGGAGCAGCGTCTGCTGAAACAAGTCCGGGAGAGTATGCAGCAGATCCGGATGATGCCTGTGGGGAATGTCCTGAATCGGCTGGCTCTGATTACTCAACAGTTAACGAATGCCTACAATAAGCCTGTAGAGATTAAACTCCAAGGACTGGATGTGCTGATTGATAAGGCGATCGCCGAAAGTCTCTATGAAGCTCTTTTGCATCTAGTCCGCAATGCCTTTGCCCACGGTATTGAATCCCCAGAAGTCCGTCGTCACCACCAAAAACCAGAGGTGGGAACCATTGAGGTAAGTGCCTACAATCAAGGGAACCGTACTGTAATTGAAGTCCGGGATGATGGAGCGGGGTTAGATGTCGATCGCATTGTCAGCACCGCTATTGCGCAAAAGCTCTTAACCCCAGCCCAGGGCAACCATCTCAAGAATTTACCGCAACCAGAACCCCAAATTCTGGATCTCCTCTGTAGTCCGGGGATGTCTACCAAAGATGATGTAAATGATCTCGCCGGGAGGGGGATTGGCTTAAATGTGGTGCGGTCGCAACTCCAACATATCCGAGGCAATCTCTTTCTCCAGTCCCAACGCCACCAAGGGACAACTTTTTCTTTGCAAATTCAAGGCTCTCTGATGAGTACTCGGCTCCTGTCCTGTCGAGCCGGGGGCAGAATTTATACCTTTGTTGCCAACGAAATCACCCAGACCTTGATGCCCTTTGCAGAGAATATCAAGTCTGTTGGGGAGCAGAAAATTCTCGATTGGCACGACGGCTCTAAGTCAGTTTCCGTTCCTTTATACAACCTGTCAGAACTCTTTGAGTATGCTGATCCCAAACTACCTACCACGGACGTAGAAGCCCCAGAATTAACCCCCCTGCTGACCCCTAGACAGGGACGAATTCCTGTACTGCTCCTGCCCAAGGGTAGTGGTTTTGTGGGTCTAGAAGTTGATCAGGTAATCGAGGAACAGGAGTTAGTGATTAAGCCAATTCCTGCCGCTATTCCTTCCCCAGAATATATTTATGGCTGCACGGTTTTAGCCGATGGCAGTATGACCTTGGTGATCGACGGCGTAGAACTAATTAACTACACTGCGGCAACCCTCCGGGACTCTACAATTGCTAAATCTTCTGGTGAGCGGGTCGAACTCCTTGGTGAACCCCCGATCGCTGATCCCATATCTAAAGTCTGGAGAGGAAATTCCCCAGAACCCAGTATTCTTCAAGGAAAAGGCTACTCTAACGAAGAGTTAACAGATGTAACTACTGGAAAAAAACTAAGCTATGGTAAGGAAGCTCTTGGGCAGTTTGACAAGTCTACCCTAAAACCAAGCGATCGGGGGGTCTCTGAAGGTCGTCAAAGTGGAGAATTTCCCCGACTTCCCCAAGCCAAAGCCCCCGCTAAAACCACTATTTTAATTGTTGATGACTCCATCACCGAGCGCCAGAAACTATCCTTAGTTTTGCAAAAGGGTGGTTTTCAAGTCCAACAGGCCAAGGACGGAGTAGATGCCCTCGATCAGCTCCAAAAAAATCTTGCCATTCCCCTAATCATCTGCGATCTAGAAATGCCCCGGATGACTGGCTTTGAATTTCTCAGTGTCACCAGACAACAACCCCATCTAGCCAAAATTCCAGTAATTATGCTCACCTCTAGGGGCAGTGCCCAATACCAACAAATTGCCCGCTCCTTGGGGGCGATCGCCTACTTCACCAAACCCTACCTAGACTATCAACTACTGGCGAAGGTCAAGGAAATTCTTGCTTCTCAATAAAAACTCTATGACTACCTTCAAAGTAATTATCTTACCCATCGCCAACTATCTATTTGCTGTACCCATGAATACGGTGCTACAGGTGCGGCGTTGTCCCCCGGAACTACGGCATAGCCCGGTGGATGCGGAATTGATTCATCTGGAAAATCGCCCGGTGTTGGTGTTGAATCTCCAAGCTCGCCTGACCCCATCTCCTCAAATAGTTGGGGCTACCGCCCAAAATAGAGTTACCACCTCAGACCCATTTTTAGTGCTAACCCAGAGTCGGGTGGGAGAATTGTGCGGGCTGCGGGTCGATCGATTGCCAGATATGCTAGATATTCCCGCCAACATAGTCCAAACCCTGCCGGAAACCTACCGTCAAAACAATCTTCAAGGCTTGGCAAAATACGTCGCCATTCTACCAAGGGAAGAAAAAAGGCTGGTGGTTTATCTTCTTGATTTAGATCAACTCCTACAAGCGAATTATTTATATTCAGCCCTCAAGGGGTGATAAGGAGGTTAGAAACTAGACGATGAAATATTTGCCTATTACTCAATTGTCATGAAAGAAACGAATATTTCCCTAGTTTCAAGCGCTAGGTTAACAGTTAATTTTTATCCATCGTTGGGGAATCCCTCACAAAATAAATTCTGCCATTTCTAGACCATCATCATCGGTTCGCAGTCGTTTTTTCTCAATATCGATCGGCGAATTATTCCCATTGATAATTTGCTGCAAACTTAGCTCTGGATGTTTCTGCAAAATATTTAATACAGTCAAAAAATCCCGAACAATTTCTCCCGGTGTTAACAAAATTTCCGCTCCCAGACGATTACTCAAAGCCTCCATAAATTCTTCCAACTGCGATTTTTTAAGGAGGTTATTTTGTTCATGATAATTGCTATAAACTTCCATGAGATGATTGAGCAAACTCAGGATTTCTGGCTGCGTTAAAGCCCCCACTTGAATCACAGGGCTGGCATAATCAGTCATGCCGGGCTTCACAAATTGACTTTTATTAGTACGGCGATGCCAGGCTGGGTCATTAAACAACCCCCGTTTAGGATCTTCGAGAAACTTGGGAGTTGCCCCAATGATGATTCCTAGATGTTCTGCCTTGCCCTGCATGGTGTCATTGAAAATGGCGAGTAATTTATCGTAGTTGTGTTGGCGAGAAGTGGGGTGACTGATTTTCCAAAGATGGACAGCTTCATCCAGAATAATAATTAAACCTTGATAGCCAATATCCGTTGCAAACTTTGCCAAAATTTTCAGGTAGTCATACCATGTACTATCATCAATAATTACCCGGACATTTAGCGCACTTTTCGCCTCCATTTTGCTCGTGAATTCTCCCCGGAGCCAGCGCAGAGCCGCATCTTTTTGGAGGGAATCATTCTCTGAGCGATAACCCCGCCAATAGTTGATAATTACCGTGGCAAAATCAAAACCGTGAACTAATCCTTCAATATTTTTAATAGTCAGGAGAATTTTTGATTCTATCTGTTGATCAAAGTTTTCATCTTCAGGTCGGAGCCCAGTTTCTTGGACAATTTGGGTCTGAATGTTACTAATCCAGCGCTCCAGAATTAGGGGTAAAGCACCGCCGTTGGGGTTGGTTTTGGTGGCAATATTCCCCATGAGTTCTCGATAGGTCGCTAGTCCTTGCCCTTCTGTCCCTGCTAGCCGTCGATCGCTCGACAAATCTGCATCTGCCACCACAAAGTTGCGATCCATGGCATAATTCCGGAATAGTTGTAACAAAAAACTTTTGCCTGAGCCGTAGCGACCAATCACAAACCGAAAGGAGGAGCTACCTTCTCGGATATATTCTAAATCTGACAGTAAAATTCCCAGTTCTTTTTTGCGACCTACAGAAATATATTCCAACCCTACCCTAGGTACAACCCCAGCCCCTAAGGAGTTTAGGAGAGCATGGGAAACTCTTTTCGGGATCTTTAGTTTAGACATTAATTAGTGACAAACTAGCTATTAACTAGGTATTGAATGGAGATTAGTAGATACGATTTAGGGCATTAAGGGCATTATTTAATATGCTTGATCAAGTTCTAAGTTGTCAATCCTTACCAGAGAATTAGGAGATTATTTAAGAATTATTTATGGGTAATAGTAGCAAATATTTGTCGTAAATTTTGGAAGTATTCAGTCTCGGCGATCGAGGGGGGGTTGGAGCCGGGGGCAATAATCAAATCATTAATAGTTGCTAAAGCTAACTCATTGATCCCATCGATCAACAATTCGGGCATAGTGATCTCAGACTGAGCAATTTGTTTAAGTAGTGCATTGGGATTATTTTGTTCCACGATCGCCCGGAGAATCTCCATTTCTACCCTTGTTAATCGATCTGCAAATTCTTGCCATTCCGTGGGCAGTTTCTTTTTGGGGCGGGGTCTTGGAGAGGTATGAACAGGCTGGTTTCCAGAAAACCCTACGGGCTGGGGATAAGTAGTGGAAGCGATCGTTCCCAAGGGAGTTTCCAGTTCTTGAATCTTGATCTCTATATTATTTAACTGGGCTTCTAATTGCAGCTTAAATTCTTGGATGACATCCACATCCTGCTCCAATTCCCGCACTTCCAGTTCTACTTGCTTTTTGCGTTCACTCAGAGAACCAACCACCATTTCCAAATTCATCCGTTGCTTTTCCAACTGCAAAATTCGAGTTTGTCGTTCTTTGACATCTTCCTCAATCTGTCGATTGTACTTATCTAAATTTAAGAGATCACTATTTAACTGCTCTTTATAATTTCTATGCACTGCGATCTTACTTTGCAACTTCCCTAATTCTGCTTGGAGAAATCGAGTATGGCTCTCTACCTGCTGGTGTTGGTAAACTATTTGAGCCAAAGATTCCTGCATTTGTTGTTCATAATCCTGTAGATCAAGAATATTTCCCTCCAGAACTGTAATGATCTTTTTTTGATTTCCTAACTGCTGTCGCCCCACCGCCACCAAGCCTAAAAATCCAGAAATCAGGGCAACAACGCTACCCCCAAGGGCAGATTGCCAACTTTGATTAGCAATAAAACTAAATAAAAAACTCGCTCCCAAGACCACTTGGCAGAACAGAGATAAATTAATTACCATACGTTCGTTGATTAACCCCTCAATAGTTCTGGATAACTAGGTGCATGATTTCTAAGTGTATGATTTCTAAGAGGATGTTTTCAAAGTTTCTGGCGATCGTAGCTGCATAGTAACTTCTGGAAGAGTAACCCCATCTACAAGAACAAAGTTCGTCGTTATGGACTAATCCAAATTTATGGATTTTATTAACCCAGGTAGGCGAGTTTTCTATAGACGCAACGACTTGACGGCTTGAGTAAACATCACCGATCGTCTTTAGTCACCAAGGCTTCATGGAGTCAGACTTTTCAAAGATCCTTTTATACTTTTAGCTCAATTTGGGGAAATTTAAACTAGATGTCCAGCCCCCAATTCTCAAAAGTTGATCCTAAAAATTACAGCAAATTAAACCCAGTAAGTTAAATTCAACAAATTAAACCTAAAAATTTATCCATGCAATTTGTCACATGAAATAAACGCTCAGAAGAGAAACATCATCTTCAAAATCGTCTTCTGGGTTCATGGTTGCCACTCTGCTTAGTACCTGATCGAGGTCGCTGCCCCCAGAATTTGTGGAATGATCAAGGACTTGGACAAAATTATCTAGCCCCCAAATTAAGCCATCGGGCTGGAGGAGTTCATAGATGCCATCACTGAAAATGTAGAGGGTGCTGCCCTGGGCAATGGTACATTGGGCTTGAGTGTAGGTGGGTTCTGGGAACATACCGATGGGCAGACCGGGGGTTTTGAGTTTTTCCGTAGAGCTATCTGCTTTTTGGGTAACGAGAATACCCGGTGGATGTCCGGCGCTGGCGTAGGTAAGTTGGCGAGTGGTTTTGTGATAAACCCCGTACCAGATGGTGAAGTATTTATCATTACGCTCGGTAATCTGAAAGGCTTCGTTGAGTCCGACGAGAACAGATTGGGGTTGGTGGTAGTCTACACCTCGTAAGGCGCGGGAGCGGAGGAGATTCATCACAGATACTGAGGGAAGGGCAGCCCGGAGTCCATGCCCCGCCACATCTAAAAGATAAAGAGCAAGATTTTCTTCGTCTAACCAAAAATAATCAAAGCTATCGCCGCCCAACTGTCGGGAAGGAATAAACCGGACATCGATCGCCACTGGGGGTTCGGTGAGTTTATCAGGGAGGATCGATCGTACATACTCGGCGGCTTCGGCTAGTTCGGCTTCGAGGATTTGCTTTTGTTCCGTCAGGTCTTGGTTGAGTTGGTGGAGGCGTAAACCCGCCCGGACTCTTGCCTTGAGTTCATTCATCTCGATCGGCTTACACAGAAAATCATCAGCCCCGGCATCTAAACCCTTTACCCGGTCTTCCACGGAACCCAAGGAAGTCAGCAAAATAAAAAAACGTCGTGGAGAGGTCAGCCGTATTCTTAATCGCTCGGCACACTTCTAGCCCATTCATCCGGGGCATTACCCAGTCACAAATTACCATCGCTGGGCGAATCTGCTGGGCATTTGCTAACCCTACTTCCCCATCACTAGCCACTGTCACATCGTAACCTTGACTTTTTAAGGTTCGCTTTAGTAAAAGTTGAATTGCCGGATCATCATCAATAATTAAAATTTGATTCATAGCACGAAAAGTGGCAAATCACGGTCAAGACGATTTCTGCCCTTGGGGCTACAAGTAATATAACCCATGACGCAAGAGATCCTATGCAACAGATTCACCATAAAGGTTTCCAGTGGGGGCTTCACGTTTTTTAAGTATAGTGTGACACTACACCGCTACTATATCATAATCACCAGAGGGTGCTTTTTCCTGCCCTCAAACCAGCTTGTTTACAGATCCACCGCCTCTAGTCTGAGCCAGACCTTCATTTTTATTCTAGGGAGGTAGTTTCTGGAGAGGCAGCCGCCAGATGATAGCCTAGGGCTTTTTTCTGCATGACTTGAAAAATATTATAGAAACCATTAGCTCGGGAGGGAGTGAGACTAACGTTTAAGCCTAGTTCTTGGATAAAATCTGGAGCGATCGAGATGACTTCCTCTGGAGTCAAGCCCTTCAGTCCGGTAATCAACAAACCTACTAAGCCTTTAACTAGCTGGGCATCGCTGTCCCCTTGATACAAAACCTTCCCATCTTCGAGGCTGGCAGTAATAAATACTTGAGACACACAGCCGGGAACTTTGTTTGCCTCAATTTTGACAGCATCTTCAAGGGGTGGGAGTTGGTTGCCATACCAGATCAGCTGCTCGTAACGTTGTTTGGCACTGCTCGATCGTTGAAAGCGTTGAATAATTTTTGCTAAATTCGGGGGAAGAGTGGCGGCTGTCATAAATTAAAATGGAATAGTTATTAAGATTTATAGAGACTGAAAGATTAAGACACTGAAATTAAGCCACTAAGCTTAAGAGCCTAAAGTCCTACTACCCTTGAAGAGGCTAAAGCCTTGCTACTAGAAATTTTTATATCTGCAAGTAATATTAAACACCTTTAAACACCTTGGTATAAAGATTTTAACC
>JAAUUE010000214.1 GCA_012031635.1 Coleofasciculaceae cyanobacterium SM2_1_6
AGCTATGGCAATCCTTACCTTCTGTGTATCGTCAATGTGCGGTGTGCTACACAGATTTCTGGGAGGCTTATGCCCAAGTATTGCCAAGTAAACGTCACAAGGCGGTGGGAAAGGAAACAGGTAAAACCAGCTATATAGAAAGATTCAACAACACCTTAAGACAGCGAGTAGGAAGGTTGGTACGAAAGACCTTATCGTTTTCCAAGAAGTTAGAGAATCATATTGGTGCAGTTTGGAACTTTGTGCATCACTACAATGCTTTGCTTCGAGCCTGAACATTACTATTCATCACTACCCTTTTTAGTTGCACGGTAGCAATCTGCAATCTTAGAAGCTAGGTTTTCAATGTGGCGATCGTACGCCCCGCGGCTTGTCTCTACCACCGTTGCCTCTATCACTTCAGTAGCTTTAGTTATTGTGGCAAGTGGAGAAGAAGGGGAGCTTTGGACGTAAGGAGTGGGTGCTGGTGGTGTTGGTACAACTCCCGGATCGGTGGTAGATGCGATCGGGCTGTATTTACCCTGACTATCTACCGCCGCTTGAAAAAATTGGTTAGGCTTGATTCCTACTGAAGCCGGATCGGTTAGTGGTCTCCAAATTTTGATTTCAGACTTCAGATCGCCGCTTGCCACAATTAATAGTTTTTCACCGAACTTGGTGTTTACCGTCTTAACTTCATTGGCTCTTAGTTGTACTAGTCTCATAATTTTGTTCCTTGCCAGTTGGCTTTATTTGTTTCTCTCTACTCTTATATAGTACTGTGTTTACACATATAATGCAATATATTCCTAGGGTTTTTATATCAGGATTGCCTATGGTGTGTTTACACAATCAAGGGATTCCAGACTTTTCTACATGAGTTAATCTTATCTGTGTTTACACAGTCTGTTTTGTGATATGTTTGGAGTGTAAAAAACATCAAAAATTTATGACCACCAAAACACACCTAATCACAGCTGATAGCTATGTAAACAAGGGCATAGGGCTTAAACATGGCGATCCGACTATCTCTGTCAGATTGCCTGTAGCCAAGAAACAAGAGCTAGAGGAGATGATCGATCGCCTAGTTGCCTTGGGTAAAACCAAAAATAAACAGGACTTTTTAAGAGGGCTGCTGTATCAGGCGATCGATGAAAACAAGGGACTGCTAGATTCCCCCGCCGAAGATACGATCGCCCCTACCCCCGCCGATCCGGTTGCGATCGATCCCCCAGCATCTACCCCAAAGAAAACTAGGGGCAGGAAAACAAGTAAACAAGGCAACATGCCAACATGAAAACAATTTCAGTCATCTCTCAGAAGGGCGGGGCTGGTAAAACTACCCTAGGCTTGCATCTTGGGGTTGCTGCTACCTATGCCAAAAAGTCAGTAGCCATTATCGACTTGGATCCCCAAGCATCAGCAGCGACTTGGGGTGACAGTAGAGAGAACGATCGCCCCTCGGTGGTCAGCACTCAATCGAGTCGATTAGACAAAGTTCTGGAGGCTGCTAAGACGGCGGGGGCTGACTTGGTGGTGATTGACACTGCCCCTCACTCTGAATCTTCATCGTTAGCGGCTGCCCGTGCTGCTGACTTGATATTAATTCCCTGCCGTCCATCAATTCTGGATATCCGGGCGATCGGTATTACTATCGATCTGGCAAAATTAGCGGGTAAACCTGCGGTGATTGTCTTTAATTCCGTACCACCAAGGGGCAGTATTTTGAGTGAGGCGAAGACGGCGGTGCAATCCTACGGTGTGGAAGTTTGTCCGGTTTCGATCGTGCAACGTGCCACATTTAGCCATGCCCTCACAGGGGGATTAACTGCCCAAGAGTATGAGCCAAATAGCAAAGCTGCTCTAGAGATTAAACAACTCTACAAGTGGATTTGCAAGCATGTTGGCATGTAATAAATCAGTAAGAGAGGAAAGAAATTATGATTACTATTCCTGCCAAAAACTACACCCCAGAAGAGTATTTAGAACTAGAAATTGCTTCTGAAACTCGCCATGAATATCGCAATGGAGAAATTATTCCCATGACTGGTGGCACACCTACCCACAATGAATTAGTTCGAGCTTTTACTGTAATTCTTAGTTTGCAGCTACATAAGCAGCCTTATCAAATATTTTTAGCAGATCAGCGGCTATGGATTCCCGATCGCAAAATTCATACCTACCCTGATGTGATGGTAGTAGCAAAGCCCATAGAATTACAGCCGGGGCGTAAAGACACGGTGACACAGCCTATTTTTATTGCAGAAATATTATCTAATTCCACAAAGAAACGCGATCGTGGTGAAAAGTTCTCTGATTACCGTACAATCTCTAGTTTTCAAGAATACCTACTAGTTGACCAGACTAAGCCTTTTGTGGAGCAATATATTAAACAGGCAGATGGTCAATGGTTACTTATGAAGTACGATCGCCCGGAAGATAAATTTATCTCTCCTTCTCTAGGTGTTGAGATTAGTTTGGCAGATCTGTATGAAAATGTAGATATGTAGATGTGTAGGCATGGTTGCATGTAATACATTTATCTTGCAGAAGTGGAGATTTTAGACATGCCAACAAAAAGGACAAAGTTAGATGACGCTTTGAACATTGCCAGTGGAAAAGCACCAAAACCAGAACCACAAAAAATATCAGAAACAATTCTCCCGGCGGTGAGTAATTACACCGCCCCTAGTAGACAGGGCAAAAAAGCGATAACTGCCCATGTTGATCCGGCTGTAGCGAAACAAATTAAGCAGTTGGCTCTCGATCATGACACCACCGTGCAACATCTGTTTGAGGAGGCGCTTAATGATTTATTCGTGAAATATGGCAAGCCACCGTTGGCATAGCCTCCCTTGGGGAATCGCTTAAGTTGCCATGCTGAATATTAATCATGTTGGCATGAGTACAAGATTAAATAATGCACGGTTAATCTCTCCTAACGTCCCCAAGTGCTGAAATGCCTATCTATAAAGGCTTAGATGCTGAGTATAATTTAACTTAAAACGATTTTGTACCCAACCTTGTACCTAAATGCTTCTATAGATATAAAAGGTCAATCTTTGTATAGGAATATTGTAGCATGGGGCGATCGCTACCACCAAACCAAAAGTAGTCCAAAACAGGGCTAAAAAAACAAGAAATCCTAGGAGGGGATGAGGTGTGACAGTTGAGTGTGACAGTTTTTTAGGAGTTTTTCAAAAAATGGCTCTCAAGATATAGTTTTTTAGGGATTGTCACAATGTGCCGTGGGGAAACTATAGATGTGCATTTTGTAGTAGTGTTCGATCGGGGGTCTTCTCCACCCCTCTCCCTGAAATATTAGCGAACTAGCTCCATGACTAGGTGTACCACGTTTTAGAGACTGGTTTACCTGTTATTTTATAATCCAAAACACGGTATTTATTTAATGTAATCCGTGTAAATACTTTAGCAAAAACTGCTTATTTAGCTTATTTGGCATATGTGTATAGTTTGGAGTGAAAAATTAACTGAGGTTTTGCCTCCGGTCGTACGCAGTCGAGATTCTGGGGATTTTAATTAATATGATATGAGACTAAAGGCTTATTTTATGCTGTTGGGTTTATAAATTTCTTTTTTGGGGATAATATGTATAAAGAGCTTGGCGAATAAGTATCGCTCCTCGCAATATTTTTCGAGACTGTCGTGATGACAGGCATCGTTCTAAAAAGCAAAAAGACCATCTAGAAATCTAGACGATCTTCTTACTTAATATTTTCTCCCTAACCTTCTAACTTTCCTACGGCTGGCAGGTTTTGGGATACAAGCCCTTTTAGGAGCAGGTTGTCTTTCAAGACAAGGTATTCTTGTATGGTATTTCAGTTTGAGCCTTTTAAGAGTGTTTCCGGGGGAAATCCCCTTAATGGTACAGATTCTATTTCGGGTATGGAGTCAGAGCTTAAAGATAGAGTTTTAGATAAAAATAATAATATTAGTAACTCTCATAATTCTATCATAATTGAGAGCGATCGCAAGCCCAAAAAGACTCTTGTACACCTTGCTGATAAATTTGAGGACTTCCGGGACGCAATCGTTCAAAGCTTCAGGGATTCCGGGATCGACCTCTTAGAGCTTGTCAGGCAAGGGGCAGCAGAATTTGTTACTGATAGTCCTAAAGGAAAACCCCATCACGGGCTTATTTGAAGTGGATACCAGTGACGATCGCCCCTTCCCGATCGCTTCAGTCCTTGGCAGAAAGAATCCTGTCAGGTTTGGAAACCAAGCAACCAAAACTGAATACGGCTTGATTCTCTATGACCATGTATCTTCTGGTAAACTCGACAAATATAATGACGAAGACGTGCGGATTGCGGTACAACTCATTGCCCACTGAGGAAACCCCACGCTACTATTGGAGCTAGAAGCTATGATTATCAGAGCAACTGAGCCACCATATAACGTTCAAATTCCCGCCGAGATGTAAAGTTATGCAAACCCAACTTCAAGAGCAACTCTCTATCTCTGATGCCGAAATCATTTTGAGCCATTTACCTGAACGAATTCGCAATGCTCTAATTGCTCGCGCTACCGAAATTGAATATCCGATCGAGGCGGTGGTTGAGATGGCGATCGCTAGTTTTCTTGATACTGAAGCTTTGGGTTTTATCGATTGTAAACCGGGACGTGGACAGTAGGCTTCGGGATACTGCACTACATCGGCAAAGACAGGACACAGCGACTGGAGCGCACCAACGGGATTGTCCGACAGCAAACAGGAAGATGGCTTTGACGGCAGAACAAGTTTGGCAAGTTATGGGAGCAAACGAAGGTGACAACTAGATTAGTAGTTAGCTATTTTAATTGGCTTTGGAGGCACAGCCGCTTAAAAACTACGGCGGCTCAACGAGCAAAATTGACAACTCGCCCTTGGACTTGGGATGACATTATTACCTATCCAACATTAATCTGATGCACGACCGATTATTTTAATTTCGCTGATTTACCTTTTTGCCAACTTTGGCTATTTCCCTGCTTATTGATGCTCCCCGCCCTCGGAAAGAGCTTGGCTTCGATCGTGTCATAGCTACCTTCAAAATCACACCTGCCTGCTAGGGGACACTGACGACAATAGACCCCTTTGCTGTAGCGTTCTAGATTTTCTCGGTTAAAAAAGTAGGGTTTGTGGCTGAAAGTGCTGGCAACCCACTGCCATGAGAGATTGTTACTAGCTGGATCGCCGTCTAGGAGGTGTTCGAGGAACCATTTTGCTCCCGCCTGCCATTTGATCCTGCGCCAATGAATGATGTAGGCAGCTAACCACATACGGCTGTGATTGTGTAGATAGCCTGTGTCCCGGAGTTCTTGGCTAAAGCTATCTATGCAAACCATCCCGGTGCTGCCCTGCTGAATTTCTTGGGGGAGAGTGGCGTTGTAATCCTTGGGGACATAGCCAGTTTTGTATTCTTCTCGATCGCCCCAGATATCTTCTTCCTTTGCAGTCAATTCAGCGTAGAGACGCTGCCAATAGTCCCGCCAGCCCAACTCAGTGATTAATTTTTCTGCCTCGAGCGGCTCTGCCACCTGCTGCCATACATAATCTCGGACTTCGGCTAGGCTGAGAACCCCATGCCGTAGGTAGGGCGACAACCGAGTCACCGCCCCAGTTAAAAAGTTGCGAGACTTGGCATAGTGTACCGGGTTGATTTTCTTGAGTACCTGCTGGGCAGCCTTTCTGCCCCCTTTGGTTTGGCTGATATGGCTATCAGGAACCTTGGGGAACTGCTCCTTGAGGTAGGCAACTAATTCTTCTCGGCTGGCAAAATCTCGGCGCATCATAATTTTTGACGGGTGCAGCAGGGTTATTAACAGGGTTGAAATTCGGCCCAACGGCGGCGGACTTGGCGATCGCACTCTTGGGGAGAAATTTTTAAGTCCCGTAACAAATTAATTTCCGGGTGATTGTTGGCGATTAACAATACTATTATATCTTGCTGCGGATCGTAGTTATCGATCACAAATAGTAACTGCTCGATCGATTCTGGATCAAAATTATATTCCTGCATCTGACTAGACAACTCTTTCCTGCCAATAAATCGGTAGTTAAATTGACTATTAATTAGCTCTCTATCTCCCCCATTAGTCCTCATTTTTGCTGTATTCAAATCCACCTGAAGACTGACAATTCCCCGCCCAAATTCCATAAATCCTTGCCAAGCATAGTAACCAATAACTAACATATTCTCATGGATAAAATCCTGTTGCCAGTAACCAAAATTTCCCTGCCATTCACTATTTCTCGATCGCATTATTTTCAACTCCTAATTTATGCCGTTTCTATTTATTTCCTATCTACAAATCAGCAGATAAATCCTAAATGATTTTATCCGCCTGCGGCGGGTGAAATACCCTACCAAAAGCAATCTAATTTACCAAGCAATTTAGGATCGATATATTTATAAGTTGCTATTCTAAGAGGCAGGAAAAGAAGGGATTCGAGCCATAACTTTATTTTTTAATAGCTGCGGTCTTTCTTTGTAGGTAAGTAATCCTTGGGGATTTTCGGAATACTGACCTGCACACTCTAAAACCGTAGCCGCAGTTATTTCGATCTGGGTTTCCTCTACGGGTAAATCACCGAAAAGATAGGTAAGTTTATTCCTACCCATGAAAGCGATCGCACAGGCGTGACTACAAGTACCCAAGCACTGCACAGGTCGGATAGAAAACTCTGAAGCTAGCTCCCATGTTTGAGCCGAGGTTTGCATCTGTTGCATCAACCTTTCGCCCCCATCTTTCCCCCACTTTTTTACCGTCTTCATACTTACTGGCACAGGTGGTACAAACAAACAAAATGTGTTCTGACATAATTTATTTCTTAAGATTATTTTTCTAGTAATTTCTTCGTAAATTAGGCAATATCTATATAGTTAATGAGATAGTTAATGAGCTTGATTAGGCTGATTTATGAATCTAAGATCCTCACATCAAAGGCTGAGACTTTTATTCAAGTCTAGTTGACATAATTTAGGTCAAAAGCTGGTTACACTGACTGAGAAATTGCCCTGAGAAATTGTCCTGAGAAATTATTTATAGCAATCCTAAATCATGTTCTAAATTAGATTGCTTCTGGTAGGTGGTTTCGCTCGCCGGCGGCGGGTGAAATCATTTAGGACTGCTATAGATGTTAGTGATAAAAAGATTATTTACAGAAATACATTTGGGGCAAAGCTCTATTCCCAGCATTCTTGATGTATCAGGTTTCATCGGCAAGGCTCGATCGAGCTAGGAAAATCGCCAAAATCCCTAAACTGGTAGCCCCAGCCATAACGTAAAAATGCCAAATTAATCATCTGTACCTCGCAGATTGTAAAAACAATAAAATTCACCATTGGCGGGCATCCTGACTAAGAAACCTTAATAATTAAGCTCCAGAAATCTCCAGAAATTAATAAAAAAAGTTTCATCACAGTTGCGGGACAGTGCCAGATTGACGCTGGGCTTTCCCCATTACTTCTAGTGGCTGCTCCCCACTAAAACCAAAGTGCATGGTTAACTATAACATCTTTTTCTCTGGTTTTCTTCAAGAAATATTTGCCATGGCGATCCTAAATTATTTTCTAAATTAGATTGCTTCTAATAGGTTATTCCACCCGCCGGCGCGGGTAAAGTCCTTTAGGGCTGCTATGGTTTTGATGGTTTCTATTTAGCTTTAACCCAGAAAAATCTAAGGATGAGACTAATGGAGAACCGACACCATTTTTTGTAGCCTATTTCAGCCTATTCTTTCTCGAGATAAAGCTGCCACATTTGCTGATAAGCCTCTTCCATCTGTTTTGTAAATTTTTTGCCATTCCAGAGAGGGGCAGTCTGGCGGGAGGCTTTGAGACGGCAGGCAATATCTTGGCGCAGGGCTTTATCTGTACCGAGTTTAATTCCCCACTGGATATATTCCTCGTCGCTCCATGCAATCCCTTCGGTAATCCCGGCATTGACCATCATGGTGTAGCTATTGCGGGCGGCAAACTGTTCCCCCACTCTCGTTACCATGGGCA
>JAAUUE010000215.1 GCA_012031635.1 Coleofasciculaceae cyanobacterium SM2_1_6
GGGGAGTAAGAGGAAAGTCCCTCTCCCTAGGGAGAGGGATTTAGGGTGAGGGTCATGATTCACGCAAGAGGTCTATTGCAATCGAGGATCACATAGTCGTAGTTAATGTGTAAATTCTCCTGAGCGTAAATGTGGTAACCGTAATCACAATGAAAGGGAGGAACGATTTCAAAGTTTCCTTTGATCGAGCCAAAAAGGGATTTGATGATCTCCCGCCGGGTGGCTTTTTCCTTGGGTTGGGTAGAATTAAAAATAAACAAAAGCTCCTGCGCTTTCTCCATCATGGCTTCTAGCTCAGGGTCTCTAGCCATATACAGTTCCTTTGCCAGCATTTTTTCCCGTTCAGTCTTCTTCATCACTATTTTCCTTAGAAAGCGCCAAAAAAATGTAAGGTAGCACGCCCCACCTGCCTTTGCTAGGAGGAGCGTGTGGTTACTGAGCGAAGCCGAAGTGATGCCCTAGAGTTTTTAGCCGTGGTAAGCCTGAACCATCAGGTGTTTGAGGTCGGCAATCAGGGGATAGCGGGGATTTGCCCCAGTGCATTGATCATCAAAGGCATGATCCGCCATCTCTTCGACGTGCGCCATAAAGAACTCTTCGCTCACGCCCTGCTCCTTGAGGACATCTTGGATGGTAGCCGGGATTTCTACTTCGTGCTTGAGTCCTTCCACCGCTTGGATCAGGAGTTCCACTTTTTCTTCATCGGTGTTGCCCCCTAGGTTGAGATAGTTGGCAATCTGGGCATAGCGCCAAGTGCTGTTGGGGTATTTATTTTGGGAGAAAGTCGCCTGCTTAAAGGGGACATCCGTGGCGTTGTAACGAATGACATGGGAAATCATCAGGGCATTGGCTAAACCGTGGGCAATGTGGCAAGTTCCCCCCAGTTGGTGGGCGATCGAGTGACAGATGCCCAAGAAAGCATTGGCAAAAGCCATGCCAGCGATCGTGGCAGCGTAGTGGACTTTTTCCCGCGCTTCGGGATCCTTGGCTCCGTTGTGGTACGCACTAGGTAGATATTTGAATAGTAAGCTAATAGCTTCGAGGGCTAAACCATTGGTATATTCTGAGGCAAGGACAGAAACGTAGGCTTCGATCGCATGGGTCAGGGCATCGATACCGCCGTAGGCTGTGAGACGTTTGGGAATATTCAGGGTTAATTCTGGATCCACGATCGCAATATTGGGCGTTAGGGCATAGTCGGCGAGGGGATACTTGATATGGGTTTTCTCATCCGTCACCACCGCAAAGGGGGTAACTTCCGAGCCTGTCCCGGAAGTCGTGGGGATTGAAACCATAATCGCCTTGGCTCCTAGGGGTGGCAGTTCGTAGACCCGTTTGCGGATGTCCATAAACCGCATGGCTAAACCCTCAAACTCGATATCTGGATGCTCGTACATCAACCACATCACCTTGGCTGCATCCATGGGCGACCCGCCCCCAAAGGCAATAATCACATCAGGATGGAAGCTATTGCAGATCGCCAGCCCTTTCTGGACGGTGGCAAGGGAAGGATCCGGTTCCACATCGTAGAAGGTATAGTGAGCAAGCCCGATTTCTTCGAGGCTGTCGGTGACTTCCTTGGTTAAACCCAGATCAAACAGGGGGCGATCGGTGATAATTAGCGCCCGTTTTTTCCCAGTCAAATCTCGGAGAGCCACGGGCAGACACCCAGACTTGAAGTAAATTTTCGGGGGAATGCGGAACCAAAGCATATTCTCCCGGCGCTCGGCGGCGGTTTTGATATTCAACAAATGGTGGGGAGTCACATTCACCGAAATCGAGTTGCCGCCCCAGCTACCGCAACCTAGGGTCAAGGAAGGATCGAGGCGGAAATTGTAGAGGTCGCCGATCGCCCCCTGGGAAGAAGGGGTATTAATCAGCACCCGGGAGGTTTCAACCTTGGATTCAAAATAACGGATGTGTTCTTGATTGTTCGTAGCCGTATACAAGGAAGAGGTATGTCCGTGTCCGCCAAATAAGACCAATTCTTCGGCTTTGTCAACGGCTTGATGAAAGTCCTCGGCGTGATACATGGCAAGGATCGGCGATAGTTTCTCGTAGGCGAAGGGTTCGCTCCGATCGATCGCCTCCACTTCCCCAATCAAAACTCTAGTATTTTCCGGGACGGTAAACCCCGCAACTTGGGCAATCTTTTGGACAGACTGACCGACGATCGCCGCATTCAACCGCCCTTCGGTGAGAATCAGCCCCCGCACCAGATCCCGTTCTTCGGCATTCAGGAAATAGGCTCCCCGTTTGATAAATTCCTGCTTCACCGCTTCATAGACCGCCTCCACCACTACCACCGACTGCTCGGAAGCGCAGATTGTCCCATTATCAAAGGTTTTACTCACCAAGATCGAACTCACCGCCATCTGGATATGAGCAGTTTCATCAATAATTGCTGGGGTATTCCCTGCCCCCACACCAATGGAGGGATGCCCGGAAGAGTAGGCAGCCTTGACCATACCGGGCCCCCCCGTGGCGAGGATTAATTTAATTTGAGGGTGTTGCATCAAGGCTTGGGACAAAGGCACCGTGGGTTCATCAATCCAGCCGATAATATCTGGGGGCGCTCCGGCAGCAACGGCAGCCTCAAGGACGATTTTTGCGGCGGCGATCGTGCATTCTTTGGCCCGGGGATGGGGAGAAAAGATAATGCCGTTGCGGGTCTTTAGGGAGATCAGAGACTTAAAAATTGTGGTGGAAGTCGGGTTAGTGATGGGTACAATCCCCGCTAGCAGTCCGATGGGTTCGGCAATGCGTTCGTAGCCAAAATGCTTATCGGATTCAATAACGCCGCAGGTTTTATCATGCTTATACTTGTTGTAAATCATTTCAGAAGCAAAGTGATTCTTGATCGCCTTGTCTTCGATCACACCCATGCCAGATTCTTTCACTGCTGCCTTGGCGAGGGGAACCCGGGCTGCGTTGGCAGCGAGGGCGGCTTGTTTGAAAATGCGATCAACCTGCTCCTGGGTAAAGGTAGCAAACTCTGTCTGCGCTACTTTCACCCGTTGAATTAATAATTCCAGTTCATCAACATTAGTTACGGTCATAGTAATTCTCCTTAAATTAATTGCCTCAAATCCCCGTTGCTCCCAGCGCCTTGATCCCTCGATCGCAGAATAGGTTCACCGTTTGTTGGACTAGTTCCGGAGAGGCGGGGGGAGTGTCCCGGAGGGCGTAGGGCAACCCTAGCTGTTCCCATTTGTATTCTCCCATTTTGTGAAAAGGCAAAACTTCTAGACGCTCCACGTTGGTGAGGGTAGCGATAAAGTCTGCCAGTTGCTGGATATTGTCTAGGTTATCGGAGAGGTGGGGAACCAGCACAAAGCGAATCCAGACGGGTTTATTAATGTCACTCAGATATCTTGCCATCGCCAAGGTCGGCTCGATGGAGACGTGGGTAACTTGGTAATAAAGCTCTGGAATGTAGGATTTAAGATCCAGCAACACTAAATCCGCAGAGTCGAGGACTGGTTTTGCTACTTCCAAGGCACAGTAGCCAGAAGTATCCAGAGCCGTATGCAAGCCGAGGGCATGGCATCGATCGAAGATTTCCTTGGTAAACTCTGGTTGCATCAGGGGTTCTCCGCCGCTCACCGTCACCCCGCCTTTACGAATATAGGATTGACATTTTTTGATCTCCCCTAGGAGGTAATCAACGGTAACTTCTTTGCCACCATGGGTATCCCGACAGTCGGGATTGTGGCAATAGAGACAACGCAGGGGACAACCTTGGGTAAAGACGATGAATCTAATACCGGGGCCGTCAACGGTGCCAAAGGTTTCGATCGAATGAATCCGTCCAGACATTAAGTTTTCTCCCTAAACCTTCTCGTGGAATGTCCGCTTAATCACATCCAACTGTTGTTCCCGGGTGAGTTTGATGAAATTCACGGCATAGCCCGATACCCGGATGGTTAGTTGGGGATAGTTTTCGGGATGTTCCATGGCATCTAGTAAAGTGCTACGATCGAGGGCATTGACATTAATATGGTGTCCGCCGTCGTGGAAGTAGCCATCTAGCAAACCTACGAGGTTATTGGTGCGATCGCTTTCCTGTCTGCCTAGAGCCGTAGGAATAATCGAGAAGGTATTAGAAATCCCATCTTGGCAATCACTGTAGGGCAGTTTGGCGACGGAGGCGAGGGAGGCGATGGCTCCACAATTATCCCGTCCGTGCATGGGGTTAGCACCGGGGGCAAAGGGTTCGCCAGATTTGCGCCCATCGGGGGTGCTGCCGGTCTTTTTGCCGTAGACCACATTAGAAGTAATGGTCAAGACCGATTGGGTGGGGACTGCCCGGCGATAGGTGGGGTGTTTGCGAATCTCTGTCATAAATCGGGAGACTAGATCCACAGCGATGCTATCTACTCGATCGTCATTGTTGCCGTACTGGGGATATTCCCCTTCGACAACGTAATCCACCGCCAAGCCCTGGTCATTGCGCACCACTTGAACTTTGGCATATTTAATTGCCGAGAGGGAATCTGCCACCACCGATAAACCAGCGATCCCACACGCCATTGTCCGGTAAATATCTCGATCGTGGAGAGCCATCTCCAGCCGTTCGTAGCAGTATTTATCGTGCATGTAGTGGATCACGTTCAGGGTATTAACGTAGGCTTTCGCTAACCAAGCCATCATTTGTTGGAGCTTGGCATTTACTTCTGCATAGTCCAGATACTCCGCCGTAATTGGTGCAAACAGGGGCGCAACTTGATCCCCAGATTTTTCATCCCTGCCGCCGTTGATAGCGTAGAGGAGAGTTTTCGCCAGATTCACCCTCGCCCCAAAGAATTGCATTTGCTTGCCAATCCGCATCACCGATACGCAGCAGCGATCGCATAATCATCACCGTAGAGGGGACGCATCAGGTCATCGTTTTCGTACTGGATGGAACTAGTATCACTGGAAACTTGGGCACAGAACCGTTTAAAGTTTTCTGGTAATTGTTCTGACCACAATACCGTTAGGTTGGGTTCGGGGGCGGGTCCTAAGGTAGAAAGGGTGTGCAGGAACCGATAGCTATTTTTTGTCACTAGGGTTCTGCCATCCGCTGCCATGCCGCCGATCACTTCCGTTACCCAGGTGGGATCGCCGGAGAACAGGGCATTGTAGTCGGGAGTCCGCAAAAAGCGCACCATGCGGAGTTTCATCACAAAGTGATCCACTAGTTCTTGCAGGGCAGATTCCGTGGTGATCCCCGCCCGGAGATCCCGCTCAAAGTAAACGTCCAAGAAGGTAGACACCCGACCAAGGGACATCGCCGCCCCGTTTTGTTCCTTCACTGCCCCTAGGTAG
Source organism: Coleofasciculaceae cyanobacterium SM2_1_6 (assembly GCA_012031635.1). Classification (GTDB taxonomy): domain Bacteria; phylum Cyanobacteriota; class Cyanobacteriia; order Cyanobacteriales; family JAAUUE01; genus JAAUUE01. The sequence goes on from JAAUUE010000215.1 coordinate 5,311, forward strand.
CCAAAGTAGAGCCATTGCACGGCTTCTTGGGCATTCCCAGCCGGACGACCCAGCTCAAAACCGTACTTCGCTCCCATTTCCTTCAGTTCAAACAAAGCCCGGAGCTGTTCAGAAATTTCTTCCCGGAGGCGGATGGTTTCTTCGTCCATCACGTCTAGTTCGAGGGATTCCTGTTGGCTTTTCTTGTCATCGATGAGACGATCGACCCCGTAGAGAGCTACCCGCCGATAGTCACCAATGATCCGACCCCGACCGTAGGCATCCGGCAGCCCGGTAATAATTCCCGATCGCCGCGCCAGTCGCATTTCCTTGGTGTAGGCATCAAACACCCCATCATTGTGGGTTTTGCGATATTTGGTAAAAACTTCTTCCGTTTGGGGATCTAATTGATAGCCGTAGGCTTCTAAACCAGCCTTGACGACCCGGATGCCGCCGTAGGGCATGATCGCCCGCTTCAGGGGTTGATCGGTTTGCAGTCCAACGATTTGCTCTAATTCTCGATCGATGTATCCAGCTTCATGGGCGGTGATGGAGGTGGGAACTTTAGTATCCACATCTAACACTCCTTTCTCCCGTTCCAATTTCATCAACTCCAAAACTTCCTGCCATAGTTTTTGGGTTCTTGGGGTTGCAGCGACCAAAAATTCAGCATTACCTAGGTAGGGAGTGTAATTTTTGTGAATGAAATCTCGAACATTAACTTCCTTTGTCCAACTTCCTGTTGTAAAGCCTTGCCATTCTACATACATAGCTTTAACCTCTAGCTTTTATAGTTTTTAAAGATGTTAATTACGCACCTTTATGTTTTTATTATAGGCTCGTTGTTAATGGCAATATGTATTACTGGCAACTTACTTACAAAAGTTAACTGCCTAATCATTTCCTGACATGAAATCAAACTTGTCAAATTAATAGCTGGAAACCAGTTAAAATATCCGTATAGCAAGAATATATTTAGTATTCAAACCCCAGACAATATCTTTACAATTAATTTATAATTTGTTTATAATTTGTTTATAATTTATTTGTAATTTATTTATGACTTGTTTCTGTTTCTAAGACCCCATCAGAGTTTTAGCAATGGCATTCTGGCTAAGCTTATACAACTTCAGTATTGTTTAATTGGGGCTTAATTGTGATTTAACTATTAATTAATTTCCACTTAACCATTAATTAAGTTTTGTTTAAGACTCTCATAATCACTTAGATTTGAGTAGATATTTAACTAGAAGAACAGATTGTTCTGACTGGGTAAAATAGGCAAAAAAACAGATGAGCTTGTGATGAAATCATGAGAATAATTATAAATAATTTGTTTATACTAGGGGCTAAAGTGGAATAATAGTTAGCCAGTATTAGTCCAGTACTTAGTTAAGTAATCGGCAAAGATGGGTTCAATATTTCTGGTGACTACCATCACAACTACACAGCTAAATTACATAACTAAACTACACAGCTACTAAACTACACAGCTATAAGAACTATAAGAATAAAGCCCCCAAGCTAACCCCATTAATGGGAAGCCAAGATGCAGGAGTAAAGCTATGGAAACAGTTTCAACAGGTCAAGGCGTAGAGCAGGAAGTGAGGCAGCAGAAGATGAATGAACCAGCCCACGATATTTGGAAAGAGCAGCGCCATCCCCTAGATTGGATTTTTCACCCCGATCGGTGGCGGTGATTGGAGCCAGTGAAAGACCGGGCAGTGTGGGACGGACTCTCCTGTGGAACTTGATCCAGAGTCCCTTTGGTGGCACGGTGTTTCCGGTTAATCCCCAACGTCCCAGTGTTTTAGGGATCAAATCCTATGCAGACATAGCCAGCGTCCCAGAGGTAGTGGATTTAGCAGTGATTGCCACTCCTGCCGCTACAGTCCCCCAAGTGATTCGAGAATGTGTCGAAGCAGGGGTGAAGGGAGCAATTATCGTCTCGGCGGGGTTTAAGGAGGTCGGGGCGGCGGGTCTTGCCCTGGAGCAGCAGGTATTGGCGGAAGCTCGACGGGGGGGAATGCGGATTATTGGGCCCAACTGTTTGGGGGTGATGAATCCCTTGGCTGGATTGAATGCCACCTTTGCTGGGACGATCGCCCGGGCTGGCAATGTGGCTTTTATTAGTCAGAGTGGAGCGCTCTGCACGTCTATTTTGGACTGGAGCTTGGGGGAAAATGTGGGTTTTAGTGCCTTTGTCTCCATCGGTTCGATGCTGGATGTAAGCTGGGGGGATTTGATTGAATACCTTGGGGATGATCCCAGCACCCATAGCATTGTCCTGTATATGGAGTCCATCGGTGATGCCCAGGGTTTTCTGTCGGCAGCGCGGGAAGTAGCCATAGATAAGCCCATTATTGTCCTCAAGGTGGGGCATACCGAAGCCGCCGCCCAGGCTGCTGCTTCCCACACGGGAGCCTTGACCGGCAGTGATGAGGTCTTAAATGCAGCCTTTCGGCGGTGCGGCGTGTTGCGGGTGCATACCATTTCTGATTTGTTTGATATGGCAGAAATTTTGGCAAAACAACCCAGACCCAAGGGGAATCGACTGTCGATCGTCACCAATGCCGGGGCCCCGGAGCGATCGCTACCGATGCCCTCATCAGTGGTGGGGGAGCTTTGGCAGCTTTGGCTCCAGAGACTGTGACTAAGCTCAATGAATTTTTACCCGCCCA
>JAAUUE010000216.1 GCA_012031635.1 Coleofasciculaceae cyanobacterium SM2_1_6
CGAGGGCTTGCTGTCCCATTAGGTATTGAGTGAGGGCAGAAAAGATATTAAAAATAGCCCGCAAATGTTCGTAGGATTCTGCCAAGGGTTCTCCATCCTCCACGGGGTAAATAATTTCTGGAGCGATCATAATCAGTTATTAGTTATCAGTTATTAGTTATCAGTTATTAGTTATCAGTTATCAGTTATCAGTTATCAGTTATCAGTTATCAGTTATCAGTTATCAGTTATCAATTATCAGTTACCCGCACTGAGCGGAGTCGAAGTGTCAGTAACTTGTGCCGATGAGTACGGCAGGCTTATTGTAAGACTTGTCGAATAGTTTTACTGAGCGAAGTCAAAGTATCAGTAAAAATGTACCATAACAGATATACTGAAGAAGGTAGCTATTGTAATGCTAGCCGATGATCTGTTATTCATTAATAACTAGATTTAGATTATTTACTAGATTTAACGATATATTTTCCTTTGCGGTAGAAATTTCCTATGCTTGCTCAACTCCGACTCCAATACCCTGATAGCTGCCTGATTACTGAACTGCTGATGATCAAACATGGTAAATATGTGGTCAAGGCGGAAGTCCGCATGGCGGGGTTAACGATTGCGACAAGTATGGGGGCGGCAGATACGATCGAGCTTGCTGAAGACCGGGCAAGGGAAAGAGTCTTAGCTGTAGTTGGCTTGGGCGTAAATCCTGTTTCCTCCCCAGCAGTTATCGCTACACTTCGACAAGACTCAGTGACCATCCCTTCACCCATTACTGGGGCTGTCTTGCCAGAAATTACGCCTCCAGAATCAGGGAACCCCCAGTTGAAAACGCCAGAGGCTATGGGGCAGAACCCTGTAGCGCCCCAAGGGGAAGTACCTACAGTGGTTGCTGGGTCTGATGGAAGTACCGAAGTTAAAACCCTAAAAATTCAAGAAACCGAGGATCAAAAGGCGGAGTCTCAGAGGCTAAAGACCCCCATTACCCAGATTCAAGAACCAGAGATGGCTAAGGGAGAAGAGCCAAAGCCGGAAATGATTTCCGCAGAGTTTGAAACTGTTGCAGTAAGCCAAGGCTACACCGAGGCTCCCCTTCTCACTATTGCTCCAGAGATTCCTAGCCCCGAAAAAAAGCCAGAGAAGTCAGAAAAAGTCGTCCCTCTCCACGTTGTCACCAATGGCTCGATCGCTCCCCAATCTTCCCAATCTGACCAAGATCACTCTGTTGCTACCCTAGAATTACCAGAAATTGCCCCTGAGAAACCAGAAAAGGTGAAGGCAACCCCAGAAACCATGCCAGATATCAAAGATGTGATGGCAAAAACCGAGATCGAAATTCGCCGCCTTGGTTGGACAACCCAGCAGGGACGAAATTTTCTCTTGCAGCGCTATGGCAAACGAGCTAGAACGCTGCTATCGGATGAGGAGCTTTTTGATTTTCTGGAGTATTTAGAAAGCCAAGCCTAGTTTTCCAGAGTTTTTGGCAACTTACGGTAATAAGGAGGTATAGAGAATTAATGAGGTACAGGGAGCTAGAGAATTAATATAGCAAGGTTAGAGTCAATTAGGACAGGCAAAGGGCTTAAGCCCCTTGTTCATCAGATTAGTAGGTATCCTAACTATCCCTTTCTTTACTATATTTTTAGATCAACTTCTTTACCTTAGACCTCTTGCGTGAATAAGGAAAAAGCCCCTCATCCCCCCAGCCCCTTCTCCCTAGGAGAAGGGGGAGTAAGAGGAAAGTCCCTCTCCCTAGAGAGAGGGATTTAGGGTAAGGGTCATGATTCACGCAAGAGATCTAATAATTTAGGATCACGATAGAGGGAATCTCAATTGGGGTTTCGCCTTGCTCAACCCAACCTAGGATTTAAGATGAGAATTACTGAGTTCCTAAAGAGTTGCCAAAACGGTGATCCTAATTCCTGTATAGTAGAGATGAATTAATTAACTTTTAAGCATAGAGAAATCAAAGGTTATGACACAAGGTAAAGGATTTAACTTCGGTCTAGGTAAAATGAAGGAGCTAACCGAAGCCTTCAAAAAAGCTCAACAAGTACAGGAAGGGGCAAAGAAGCTCCAAGAAGAGCTAGAGCAAATGGAGATTGAAGGGCAGAGCAGCAATGGCTTGGTCAAGGTAACTCTGAGTGGCAACCAAGAACCCAAGAGTGTCGAAATCGCTCCTGAGGCTCTTGCTCAAGGTGCAGAAGCTCTCTCGGCTACTGTTACAGAAGCTATGCAGGATGCCTATACCAAGTCTACAGACACCATGCGGGAGAAGATGGAAACCCTCACCAGTGGCTTAAATATTTCTGGGTTGGGTTAGATTTAGCTTGATATAGAGCTGAACGCAAAGCCGAACTTAATCCATTCAATCCCCGTAATTTTCTTTGCTGATCGTCAGGAAATAGGATACGGGGTTTTCCGTTGATAGGTTTGTGGCTAGATTTGTTGAGGATAGGACTTACGCAAAATGTTTAAACATAAGATTTACATAAAATAAGGTCTTATCCTCCCTAGTATGGGTAGTGGCAGGCGGGTCTTGCCCCACTTAGTATAACTATTAGATTTGTTGGGTGATTTTAAGGTTTGGAAACCATGCGTTTATTATTTGTTTGCTTGGGAAATATTTGTCGATCGCCCGCCGCCGAAAATATTATGAATCACCTGATTCAGGAAGCAGGGCTAGAGGGGCAGATTACCTGTGATTCCGCAGGCACAGCCGGATATCATACCGGGGCGGCTCCTGACCGACGCATGGCGATCGCCGCCCAAAAGCAGGGAATCACCCTCGAAGGTAGGGCTAGGCAATTTCAGCCAGAAGACTTGGCAAAGTTTGATCTGGTGCTGGCGATGGATGAAGATAATTATCGGGATATCCTGCGGAGTGTGGGGCTAACCACGAGCCATCCTAAGGTGAAAATGATGTGTAGTTATGCCCAAAATCACCCCGATCGAGAAGTCCCAGACCCCTACTACGGTGGCTCCCAAGGCTTTGATTATGTGATCGAACTCTTGATGGATGCTTGCCAAGGTTTATTGCAAGAAATCAAGACAGAGATACCAGAGATTAGTTAGTATCCTCTGAGGACGCAAAGCCTTGCGCCCCTACGATTGACTGTATCTCACTAGATTAAGAACTGCTATCAAGAACCCATCGATTATCAAACTTTGACACTCCCGAGGTTAGAGCATCGTGGATTTTATGGCGATTTCTATAAAGCCTGCGCTCTCAGGAAGGCAACCGGGAGAGTCAGCATTTTTTGATTTTGGGGACGTAGGCTCGTTTAGTAAAAACATCGTAATCATTGCGCTCGATCGCATCTAAAATCCCCTGATAGAGCATCAGAGCCGCCCACACAGGCAACCGAGAATCTGCACTGAGACAGCGAATCCCTTTTTCGGCTTGGGTGTAAAATTTGCGCGATCGATTAATTTGAAACTTCATCAACTCCCGCCATCGATCGTCCACCACCCCGTTAAATAAATCCGCCTCGGTGTAATCAAATAGAGCCAAATCCTCTAGGGGTAAATAAATCCTGCCCCGTTGGGCATCTTCCCCCACATCCCGGAGAATATTGGTGAGCTGGTTGGCAATACCGAGGGCGATCGCCGCTTTTTGGCTATCTATGCCCTGTCCACCATCCCAAGGCGCAAAACTGTCTCGATCATCCACCCCGAGAATATCACTCGACATCAAGCCCACGGTTCCCGCCACCCGATAACAATAGAGTTCCAACTCTTCAAAGGTTTGGTAACGACTCCGGTAGAGATCCATCTGCTGTCCAGCAATCATATCCCGAAAGGGCTTAATATCTAAAGGGAAACGCTCTAGGGTATCCACCAGAGCCACATCAGGGTCATCGAGGGGATGCCCCGCAAAAATAGCTTCTAGATGTTGCTCCCAAGCATCTAGGGTCTCCGGCGTAGTTGATTGAGCATCGGGCCCATCTACCAACTCATCGGTACGACGACACCAAACGTATATCGCCCAAATCGCCTCCCGTTTAGCCTTGGGCATTAACAGGGAACCAAGATAAAAAGTCTTAGAATACTTCGCAGTGATTTGCCGACAATATTCGTAAGCTTCTGCTTTAGAGGCAAGCTGTCGCAGTTCAGGCATTTTGGGCAGTTGCAGCATTAATCATTAGTCGTGGATCATAAATTGTTGACGGAGGCTAAGGGTGGGGAATTAACGACAGTCCCCTGACCAGCAACAATAGTTTGTGCTGTTAGTTTACCAGAAAGTACCGCCCCTTCCATACTAGCTAGGTAACGTTGCATGGTGTAATCTCCGGTGAGATAAAAGTTGGCGATCGGGCTTTTTTGGGTAGGGCGGTGTTGTTGTCTGCCCGGCGTGGCTTTATAAACCGATCGAGGCGTTTTTACCACATGGGATTTTCTCAGTTGGGCTGGGTTTTCCCCCGTAAAGTGTTGGGGAAATAGTTGCTCTAGTTCCTGAATTGTGGCAGCGACAATATCGGCATCCGAGCGCCCAATCCAGTCTTTGGCAGGAGCTAGGACTAATTCCAACATCGATCGATCCGGGTCGGCGTACTCCTTACAGGTAATGCTCATGTCGGCGTAGACACTCAACAGGGGCGATCGAGAAAATAACAAATGGTCAATATCCGTCAGCTTGCGATCGAACCAGAGATGCACATTAATTACCGGGACACCTTCCAAGCCGTCTAACTGCTGAAAATAGGGCTGCGATCGCCAAGGTGAAGGTAAAAGTAATTTCAAAATATCCACGGGCATAGCCGAAACGTAGGCATCAGCAGTCACCACTTCCCCGTGGGCTAACTGAAAACCCCGGACGGTGTCATCAGCATTCAGCAGCAATTCCTTCAGGGGTGCTTCAAGGCGGACTGCTCCGCCCCGTTCTGTAATGTAATCGACAAGGGGCTGGCAGAGGCGCTCCGTGGGAGAACCATCCAGAAAAGCCATCTTTGAGCCATTTTTTTCTTGCAAAAAGCGATTCAGCGCCGTGAGGATTACCGTTGCCGAGATTTCATCGGGGTTAATAAAATTAAGTGCCTTAGACATGGCAATAAATACTTCTTTTTCGACCCGGGGCGGGACCTTTTGCTTTTTCAGCCACTCCGAGAAGGAATACTTATCCATCTCTTCTACGTAGTCCTGCCCTCGGAGAATTGCCGGAATTAATCCCAAGCCAAAGGTGATTTTCTCCCCCCAAGTCAGCATGTCATTGTTGCGGAGAATGGCTACCATGCCATTGATGGGGGCGGGTAGGTCGGGGAAATCGAAGCGGGAATAGGTTCCCGGAGTTTCCGGTTGGTTGAAGATCATGGAATGCTCTTTCCATTGCAGGCGGTCTTCAATGTCTAATTCTTTGAAGAGCTGGAGCATGTTGGGGTACGCCCCAAAAAAAATATGTAGCCCGGTTTCGTACCAATCCCCGTCGGCATCTTGCCAAGCTGCTACCTTGCCCCCAAGGACATCTCGTGCTTCCAATACTAAGGGCGTGTGTCCTGCATCTGCTAAATATTTAGCGCAGGCAAGCCCTGCTAAACCTGCTCCGGCGATCGCAACTTTCATTCCCTTTATTCTTTGTCTTTGATGAAGTGTTTACACCTGAAATTATAGATGAATAAATTACAATTTGTTACATTCACTGTTAAGTTTGTTGGGGAATTGGCGGGAATCTCTCATTTTTTTGGCTTGTAGCCAGAATCTGGGGGCAGATTAGGAACATGGGCGGCTTTGACAGCAAGGCGATCGCAGTACTCATTTTCGGGATGCCCAGAGTGTCCCCGCACCCAATGAAAAGTTACTTGGTGTTGCTGACATAGCTCAAGGAGTTCCTGCCATAGGTCGGGATTTTCGGCTTTATCCTTAGCATTGCGTTGCCAATTATTCGCCTGCCAGCGTTTTGCCCAGCCCTTTGTCATGGTATTGACGAGGTATTGAGAATCGGTGTAGAGATCAACTACTGAGGCAGTTTCCAGAGACCGGAGAGCGACGATCGCCCCCAAAATTTCCATCCGATTATTCGTCGTCAAACGGTAGCCCCCCCGATAGCTCCTGTCGGCGATCGCCATAGTCCAACAAAGCCCCGTAGCCCCCCGCCCCCGGATTCCCCAAACAAGACCCATCTGTATAAATCCGAATTTTTGGTAATGACTCCCCCCTGCCTTGAGGATTTACTTTGGGAGATGAAGGAAAACTTGAAATGTCAGCCATAATTTTGAATAATTTTGTTATTTTTTAGGCAAAACTTTTAGACAGAATTTTTGGAAAGAATAATTCGTAAATTGACTTTACACAAATTAAATTCTTTGCTGGCTATTTGCCCTATTGGTAGTAACCTTAGCAGACACAACTAGCTGAAGTATAGTAGGGTGATCGTAATAAAGTTTTAATTCGCTTCAAGGACTGCCCAGTAATATGCCCGACTTAGACAAACTAGAGGTTAATCCCAATGATGATTTACCCAGAGAAATGCGAGTTCTGCAACTCCGCAACCTCATAGAAACCCTAGAAATTGCTGATAAAATTGCCCACCATGGCTATCTGATTACTAGCTCGGAATTGGCAGACCTGATGGATATCAATGCTAGTGCAGTGACTAGTCGGGGGGATAACTGGCCGTGGCGCAACTGGATTGTCTCCCGTGTCCGCCGTGAGGGGAATCAAATTCTCTGGCAACTGGAACGTACAGAGCAGGTTAACTTGACCGATAGCTTGAACTAAATTATTGTCAGTTATTTTTTAGTAGTCTCGTTGATCACGATTTCTTGATGATTGGGTAAGACCAGATGAGTTTGTTCCTGCATCACCTCACTGCTAGTAGTGGGGTCAAAATAGCGGGAGAGATTATCTTGAAGCAGATTAACTCTAGCTTGCACTTTATTAACTTCGGTATTGATTTCTTGGAGCTTGATTTCCTGTTGTTTTTGCTGGGGAAGTTGGTGAAGCAGGGTCACGATCGCCACCCCCGCCAGACAGAGGTTGACCCCAATTTTGGTTAAAGATTCAAGGGCAAGAGTTTTGTGGAGATTGGTTCTGGGCTTGCTTTGGGGACGCTGCCGTCGCTGGGGAGGCGGGTAATGAGGTATTTGAGGAGGGTTTAGCGATTCGTCGTATCTAATTACTCTTGCTGCCTTCATAATTTTATCTAATCCTTACCATCGTTGCTCGCCACATTTAGCTTGTTTATTAGCTTGTTTATTTATATTTGTACCAGCGATCTTTGCTGATTTAGACAATCTTAATCAATGGATAATTAATAGATTGCTTAGTACAAATGTTCTGGCTATAAAACACTAGTTCAATAGAAACCAATTGTAACTAAATAGTTGACACATAAACCCACTTGATAGACCCCTCATCCCGGAAATTACCAAATTTGTTAAAAAACTATCGGTTATCTCTAAGGAAAATTAGCTGATATTTTTGTAGAGACCAAAAATTATGAGAGAAATTACGGAGAAAATTATTAAAAAAATTATGAAAGAAATTTTTGCAGACGGGAAATATCTACATAAATATCTCGATAACAAGGATGCATGAGGTCATCTAGCCGGGGCGGGTCTCGATCGATCCCAGAGTTCACTAAGTAATAATAATCTAAATCCCGTTGACTAGCGATCGCCCAGAAACAACCATAGACATAATCGGGAGTAAACAATTCCACCACTTGAGTCCGGGGCTGACAAAAAGCCAAATTAGCCAAGCCCGCCCCGTGGGGCGCAATAATTACCTCTGCTTGGGCAAAAAGAGCCACCTGTTCCAGAAAAGACAAAGATTCCGGTGTGATTGTCACAAAACCTCGATCGCTCAAGAACTCCTGCAACTCCGCTTCATTAACTACCCGGCGATAACTCACTGCTGCCCGACTGAGATAGATTTTTGGGGTAGAGGAGAACTATCAATAGATGTGTAACTATTCCGGTTTA
>JAAUUE010000217.1 GCA_012031635.1 Coleofasciculaceae cyanobacterium SM2_1_6
AAGGATATTTCTTATCCCTAACTCACGTTAAAGCTGCGATCAAGGTAGCCATTGCTGAATTTCCGTTACTGTTCTCCCCAAAGTTTCGGCAATCTGCTCCAAAGTCAAACCCAATTCTAAGAGCTTAGGGACTGCTTGCTGAGTCCGGAGTTTTTCCTGCTGTGCTTCTGTCTGTGCTGCAATTCTTGCCTCTCTTTCTGATTCTAGGGCTGCCAGTAATTCATCGGGGATCAAGAGCTTTTCTCCAGTATCTAAACGGTAGAAACCAATTAGTTTATCTTCAACCTGTAATCGCAACTGCAAGGCTTGACTGATGCCATCCTTAATAGGCAGGTAGATTGTCTCATCACTCCCAGCTACCACCACATCTTGCAGATAGTAGCCCTTGAGTTTTTCGGGAATCCATTCTCCCTTAGGATCAAATAACCAATACTCCTCTACCCCCATCTGCTCGTAGAGGCTGTACTTAAATCCTGTGTCTTCACTGCGAGTACCGGGAGAGGTAATTTCAAAGATCACCCCAGGGGATTGTCCTTCTTCCCAGATTTTATAGTTCGATCGACCACCGGGAGCCACATCAAAGATCACCATCACATCTGGGGCAACTCTGGCTCTGGGATTGTGTTGGATATAGTAGAGAAATTGATTGGAAAGTACCGTTGCTTGCTGCCCTTGGAGGTATTGGGTCAAGACAGCAAAGATCGTGAAAATAACTTGGAGATGATCGTAGGATTCTGCCAAGGGTTTACCATCCTCCGTAGGATAAAAGATTTCAGCTTTAGTTTGGGCAGATTGGGCTGGAGTGAATACAGGGCCAGTCATAGCTGGGAAGGGAGGTAATTAATGCAACTGTAGGGGCGCAAGGCTTTGCGCCCTCGAAGTGTACCACAGCAAAATGAGAGTTGCTATAACTGCGATCGTATAGCTAGATCATTTGTACTGTCAAGATTAACTAACTTCAGTTTGGGATAAGAAATACCCTTGATACCATTTTACGAAAACTATAACCATTATTGCTGGCTGAGCGAAGTCGAATTTATGCTGAGCGTTGTCGAAGTAGCCAAAACTCCATCACAAATCTTTGATTGATTGTCTTCACTTATAGCAGAAATTATCCCTTCGACTTCGCTCAGGGAACGTCTTTAGGCTTAAGGTCAAAGCTTTTGCTTAAATCGAACTCACGTTAACTAGAGAATTAGCTTGATAGTTGAGATTGTTTGTAAGCGCGCCAACCGCCATATTTAGTAATCTCTTGTTGGTCTTCGCAGGTGATGGGTTCTGCTAAGACTCCGAGGGTGGTTTCCCAATTTTGGAGATAGACTTGACCGATCGAGAGTCCGGGGGGTTCTTGGAGCAGGACTTGGACTAAGCCCGCCGGGGGAACCTGCCAAATTTCTAGGGCGATCGCCACTCCCCCATCTTTAACCCTGACCATGCCCGGATACTTATCCTCGATCGACCACAATCGATACACTGGAGCCGTCTGCTCTTCCCGCAGAAAAACTGCCCCCACCGTCAACAAATTCCCATTTAGCTCCAGTCCCCGCATGAGAGTCCCGTTAACCGCTAATAATATACCCGACTCCATAGATTTTTCCTCAAGCTATCAATTATGTAGACTCAGTGCAGATTAATGACACCTACTGAAATTACGAACTAATCAAAATCATCAATTAACCAAGTACAGATTTATCAGATTGCAACTACAAAAGACAAAAAAGTAATTAACTTGTCTAACAAATTTTAAATAATCTAATGAATTGTAACTGTTCCCACGCAAACCACTCCAGAGTCGTTAAGCTGAAAATCATGCTTGATATACACACTCTCCACACTCTCTGTCAACTGTCTCGATCTCATTGCGTTGGTATTTGTGCATTTCTCGTCCCCGCAAATATGATCATTACCTCGCAGACCCTGATCTTCACTGGTTTCCGTCGTCCCCACTGGCAATTGCTGACTACGGCGATCGCCTCCTTTACCTATGCAATCATTCTTTTACTCCACGTCTGGACTTGGTTCCTGATTGGGGTAGTCATGGCTCCTAGTTTTATTTTGCTATTCCTCTCTATAGTTTGCTTAGGGATTAATTTCTGGGCGATCGGACATCCACGCTCTCTTGCCTTTCTCCTGCACTGGCTAGTCCAAGGCGGAAAAAATCTAATTAATGACTTTTCATATGAATAATTTAAGCTATGGTGATCCTCAATCATTTTCTAAATTAGATTGCTTCTGGTAGGTTATTCCACTCGCCGCAGGTGGGTAAAATTATCTAGGACTGCTATATTTATTCATCAATTTTCATCAAGTTAGTAAATGTCTTAACTAGCCATTTTTTACTATGTCGTAGTTTCCGTCTCCTCCTATCTCTACAAAGCCTACATAGTCCTTTACATTTGTAGTATTTATGTAGTATATTGGTAATCAAAGCGGCCTCACCATGCCCAAATATCCACAGATTCCCTAAAAACTATGCCCTACCAAAAACTAGAATTAGCTACCTCTCACCCGGTACTATCCTGGGCAAACCATGAGCTAGCCAGTGCGGAAACCCAAATGGCAAAAAATGTTGCCTCGCTCCCCTTCGTGTTTAAGCACGTTTCCTTGATGCCCGATGTGCATTTGGGCAAAGGAGCCTTAGTTGGTTCTGTCATTGCGACCAAGGAAGCCATCATCCCGGCGGCGGTTGGGGTGGATATTGGTTGCTTTACTGGTGATACCCAAGTTCCTTTAGTTGACGGCAAATCCTATGCGATCGAGGCCTTAGCCAAAACCAACCAAGAATTTCTCGTTTACTCCTGCACAAACACAGGCAAAGTCGTGGCGGCGAAAGCTACAGCCAAGTTAACCAGACATAATGCCCAACTGATTAAAGTTGTATTGGACAATGGGGAAGAAATTAAATGCACTCCCGACCATCAGTTCATGTTGCGAAATGGCGAATACCAAGAAGCGCAACATTTGACCACGGGAACCTCTTTGATGCCTTTTTACTCCCAAACTGATCAGGATGGGTCTAGCTTCATCCCTCAGAGGGAAGTTCAACACGGCTACAATCACAAAGTAGTTGCGGTTATTCCTTTGGCTGAAAAGCAAGATGTCTATTGCTTGACGGTTCCTGAATACGGTAACTTTGCCTTAACTGCCGGGGTCTTTGTCCACAATTGCGGCATGATGGCGATCAAAATGCCCTTTGATGCTGAAAAACTGGAGGGAAAACTCAAGCAAATTCGCCTCGATATCGAAGCGGAAGTTCCGGTGGGCTTCAATGAAAATAAGGAAGTCGAAAAAAGTGTGACTAACTGGCAGGGCTGGCGAGAATTTAGCCATCTCCATCCCGGTGTCCAACGCCTGGAGAAGAAAGCGATTAAGCAACTCGGCTCCCTTGGTGGCGGGAATCACTTTGTGGAAGTGTGCCTAGATGAAGAAAATCAAGTGTGGCTGATGCTCCATTCTGGCTCTCGGCACATTGGTAATATGCTGGCTCAACACCATATTGATACAGGCAAAGAATTGGCAAAACTCACGGAGACTAGTCTGCCCGATCGAGACCTTGCCTACTTTGTCGCCGGAACTCCTGAATTTGCTGCCTACTGGCACGACTTGCAATGGGCGCAAAACTACGCTCGCTACAACCGGGAAATCATGATGGCTCGGTGTAAGCGGATCTTGGAAAAGCACCTAGCGGGGGGTAAACCGTCCCAACCCTTGATGCAGGTCAACTGCCACCACAACTACGCCGAAAAGGAAACCCACTACGGCGAAGAGGTCTACGTGACTCGTAAGGGAGCGGTGCGGGCGCAGGAGTCTGACTACGGGATTATTCCCGGTTCCATGGGGGCGAAATCTTTTATTGTCAAAGGCAAGGGCAATCATGAAAGCTACTGTTCCTGTTCCCACGGGGCGGGGCGGCAGATGTCTCGCACCAAGGCAAAGAAGCATTTTTCCCTAGATGACCTGATCCAACAAACTGCTGGGGTGGAGTGCCGCAAGGACAATGGGGTAATTGACGAAATTCCGGGGGCTTACAAATCGATCGAACAAGTCATGGCAAACCAAGCCGACCTCGTAGAAATTGTGGCAACCCTCAAGCAGGTAGTCTGTATTAAGGGCTAGATATATATTTAGGTGCAGGTTTTAAGGTGGGCGATGCCCACCCTACTTTTTTTTATTGAGGGGTAAGACCTTGAATATAATTTTGGGCTTGTTCTTTGGGGTCTTAATCGTCAGTCCTTGGGTGCTGATTCTCTGGGGAGCGATCGAGCGGTTTGGCTTGATTAGCAGGTTATGGTTCATTCCCCTAGGAGCGATCGCTGGGGCAGTTGTCTTGGGCATTGGGGGAGCCTGTCTCTACGAGTTCCTGAATATGCTAGAAGATCGCCGCACCGGACTACCAGAATCAGGTTCCTTTGGCGGGTTGGGCAGAGGAATCTTTGCCTTGATCATTCTTCTTGTGGGAGGATGGATCGGTTCCATCGGCGGAGCTTGGCTAGTAGCAAATTTTTGGCTAGTTTCGTAGTTTCGTGAGCTAGGCAATGCCAGATATATATTTAAGTATATTTTTTAAGGTGGGCAAAGCCCACCCTACGCTTTCTGATAACTGATAACTGTTAACTGTTAACTGATTTAAGGAGTCGGAGCAAGGATTCGCTGGACAATCTGCACCCCAGTTAGAGCCTGCCAGCTAAACAAGCCCATGATGATCACATTTAAGCCAATGTGGGTATATCTTGCCCAAGTACTGCCCTTTTGCATCAGGGGAGAGAGGGAAGCAGAGCCAGCAATGAGGCTCGTCATACCCAAACCAGCCAAAAGATGAGGTCCAACAAAGAGCTTGCCATTGTTAATATAGGTGACAGCCATGCCGCCAATACTGCCGGCGACCATCAACAGGAGGACGATCGAGCCGACTTGAAAATGCTTAAGATTAAACTTGCCTTGAATCAACTCCTTTTTCTTCTCACCTTCAGCTTTCCGAGTTCTTCTAATTTGAATCCCTAAATACAGGGCGTAGAAAGAAATCGCCAATAATGTCCACATTAGCACCGGGTGGAAAAATTGCAGGGCAAACTTAATATCTGGGGGAATAGAATTTATCAGTTCTGTCATCTCTGTTTCCTCAAAAGTTCTTCATCTTAATTGCTGCGTAGAACCTAGCTACAGCTTAACTATAGTCAAATTAAGCCAATTTAGGGCTACAAAAATTAACATAACACGATCTCAGTTTTCAGAGAGCCATGCTGAGGTTGCTATCTCTGGTGTGTTCAAGAGAGACTACTTGCTCAGAACCATAATTCTCTACAACTCTGCCCGAATGGCAAAGGTATAATCACCCCCCGGCTCTAGCTGATAGTCCGATCGTTCCAGAAATCTACCTAGGGGTTCTTGAATTAACGCCCTGCCGAGGGAGGGTTCTACAATTAATAAACTCCGCCGAAAACACCATTGGAACTGCCATTCGTAATCTGCGGCTCGCACCTCGCCCACAATCCTCCCTTGCTGCCAAGATTGCTGGGTGATCGTGACATAGGCGGTTGTTTCGGGAAGAAATTTTGCCATAACCCTTGGTAAAAAGAGAGGTAAAGAGTTAAAAGAAGATTTACCAAAGATTACCACGGGAATTTCCTGAAGAGTAAGCAAGTTCTGCCTAACCGATCTAACCGATCGTCCGGGCTAGTAATACTGGACAGTTGGCATTTACCCGAATATAGTCAGATTGAGAATTCCCCAGCAAGCGATCGAGGTCTACTACTCCCTTAGCAATGGAAGGACGGCGATCGGGAGAACCAATAATTAATAAGTCTGTATTCACTTCCTCCGCAATCCGGCAAATTTCTGGGCCTGCCTTCCCTGTGGCTGTGACACACTTATAACCAAGCCCCAACTGTTTTGCTATTTTGACTGCCGGAGCCAGCACTGGGTCTGTATCTACATCTGCCACCGCCGCATTGGGGTTAACATGGGTAAAAACTAACTGCACACCCTTAATATCCTTAGCTAGGAAAATTGCCAAATCCAGACAATACTGGGCAGCAGGGGAACCATCAAGGGCTACCATAATCCGGTTTAAGCGTTTAACATAAATGTCATCCTTAACCAAAAGCATGGGGCGAGAAGTGAGCTGAAAAACGTACTGACTGACGGAGTTATCCAGCACTGCCTTCAAGCCCCGCAAACCACGGGAACCCATGATAATCAGATCAGCACCTTCTTCATCGGCAACTTCACACACGATATTTTTGGGATCTCCTTGGCGGAGAATGACATTCACTTGGTCGGGGGAGATCTTCAGGGTCTTCACTGCTTCAGCAAGAATACTACCGCCCTGTTCCAGTTTTTCTGCCATGTCTCCCGCTCCAGATTTAGCTGGAACCACGTGGAGGAGGGTGACGGCAGCTCGCTCTACTGAGGGGATTTCTAAGAGCATATTGAGCATTTCTTCACATTTGCCCAAACCAGCCACGGCAATTAAAATTTTCCTAATCATAAAATTCACTCCAAAAAAATATAGATCTCTTAATTACTTGATCCTACAACGATGCGGAAATTAACTTCTTGGCTGATTTTTACCTTTTGTGTAGTATTGCTATGTTTAGTAAAAATCCCCGCTGCCCCTGCCCAAACTAATTCCCTCGAAACTCTGCAACAACAACAGGAACGCTTGCAGAAAGAACGATCGCAGGTCAAGGAAGAACAGCAACGCTTGCTAGATGTGGAAAAGGGGGCGCAGCGCTACCTAGATGGGTTACAGGATAATATCCAAACAACCGATCGAGTCACTAAAGATTATGCGGTAGCGATCGAGGAGGCGAATAAAACCCTGCAAGTATTGGAAAAAGACCGGGAGTTAGCCCAAAAAATCTACCAAGAGCAGCAACAAGCCACCGCCGCAAGGTTGAGATTATTACAAAAAGCTTCCCTTTCGGTGCGGGGATGGGATTTGCTGTTGAGTAGTCAGAACCTGAATGAATTTTTCGATCGCCAGTCCCGTTTGGAATTAATCTACAAAGCCGACCAAAGAACTTTATTCAAGTTGGGTTCCCAAGCAAAAATTATCAGCCGCCAGACTCAGGCGATCGCTACCCAAAAAAATCAAATTTCCCTCTTAAATCAGCAACTCTTGGGACAGAAAGCCCTAGTCCAAGAACAGTTAAAAGTCCAGAAGGAACTACTCGATCGCCTCAACCAAGACCGCGCCGCCCTCGAAGCCGCCGATGCCCAACTCCAGAAAGATTCTGACCAGATCGCCACTGTGATCCAGAAACGAATGCGAGACTTAGCTGCCAAACAACGCATTGGTACAGGCAGATTTAA
Organism: Coleofasciculaceae cyanobacterium SM2_1_6; assembly: GCA_012031635.1. GTDB lineage: Bacteria > Cyanobacteriota > Cyanobacteriia > Cyanobacteriales > JAAUUE01 > JAAUUE01. The sequence goes on from JAAUUE010000217.1 coordinate 7,315, forward strand.
ATCTCCCAATGATGGAGACTTGTCTAGTAATTTTGGTTGGCGAATCCATCCCATCTGGGGCTACGAGCGCTTTCATGCGGGGGTAGATTTTGCGGCAGATTACGGCAGTCAGATTTTGGCAGCGGATACGGGGATTGTGATCTTGGCGGGATGGTACGGCGGTTACGGCTATACGGTAGTTATTGACCACGGGGCGGGGGTAAGCACTCTCTACGGTCATGCCAATGAATTGCTAGTCCAAGAAGGGCAAATGGTGAAACAGGGAACTGTAATTGCCAAAGTCGGCTCCACGGGCTTATCCACGGGACCCCATCTGCATTTTGAAGTCCGAGAAAGCGGGGAACCCGTAGACCCCATGAAATACCTAGTCAAGGACTGGTGATACTTTTACGCAAATCATAACCATCATCGCTGGCTGAGCGAAGTCGAATTTATGCTGAGCGTTGTCGAAGTAGCCAAAACCCCACGACAAATCTTCGATCTAATATCTGTATTAATAGGGAATTATCCCTTCGACTACTTCGACTCCGCTCAGTACAAGTCCG
>JAAUUE010000218.1 GCA_012031635.1 Coleofasciculaceae cyanobacterium SM2_1_6
TCTCCCTAGGGAGAGGGACTTTCCTCTTACTCCCCTTCTCCCTAGGGAGAAGGGGGCTGGGGGGATGAGGGGCTTTTTCCTTATTCATGCAAGAGGTCTACTAGGCGATCGTTCCACAAAGATATTAACGATATTAACGATATTAACGATATTAGCGATATTTTTGGTTTTCTAGCTGATCTTCTCCCTAATCTCCTAGAGCTTGGACGGCGGCTTTGACTAGGTGATAGTAAGGCGGTTGAGTCACATCAACAGTGACAGATTGCTCTCGCTGTAAACCCCATAGTCCTTGACGTTCTCCCTTCTGGACAATGAGAGTCCGCCCTTGAGGATCTTGGATTCTTAATTCTCTAAGAGATTCCCAGAGACTACAGTTAAATACCTGAGCTTGATGGTGGAATTTGGCAGTTTTATCGGCGGGGACGGCGGGGGGAATACTCGGGAGTCGAATACCAACTAGCTCTAGCTCGATCGAGGTCTTGCCATTCCACGTATTTTCCCGGAGTTTGTAGGCAATATCCACTCGGCTGGGCAGGGGCAAGTAGGGTTTACTATGCCAAGCGATCGCCTTCATTTGTTTTTGATTGCCGGCTTGGATCAGGGTAAATTTGCCGTGATCTTTACCTATAGTTTGCTGCTCGAGAACTCGGACGTTGGGAGTCCAAAAAATTGGCTCAGGATTGCCGATGCCGCAGGGGTGAAAATGATTGATTTGGCGAAATAGCTCCGTTGTTAGATCCGCAAAATCTGCCCGGACATCTACCTCAATCAGGGGTTGGAGATGCTCTGGTTCCAAGCACTGGTGAGCAAAATCTGTCAATCGGGCTTGGAATTTTTCCAGGTTCACCTTCGGTAAAGAAAAGCCTCCTGCGGCGTGGTGACCACCATATTTCCCCAGTAGATCATCGCAGGCTTGCAGGGCAGCATAGACATCAAATTCGGGAATACCTCGCGCCGAACCCCGTAACTGCTCTGGACTATCTTCCTCGTAAGTGCCAATGAATACAGGCACGCCCAAACGCTCCACTAGCCGGGAAGCCACGATGCCAATCACGCCGTGATGCCAACCCGGCTGGACGAGGACGAGGACTCGATCGCTCTTGATCTCCTGCCGATGTTCCCCGCACCACTCCCCCGCCTCCGCTTCGATCTGGCTACAGAGTCCTTGGCGATTTTGGTTGGCTTCTTCGCACTGCATGGCTTTTTCGAGGGCGATACCGGGATCATCGGTGGTGAGGAGGTCGATGACAATCTGGGGATCGCCAATGCGCCCGATGGCATTAATCCGGGGGCCCAAGCGAAAGCCAATATCCTCTGGTTTCAGGGATTCTTTGGTTTTTACCCCAGAAACTTGAATTAGGGCTTGAATTCCCGCCAGTTCCGAATTGGGCAACAGAGCCAATCCCCGCCGCAGCCAGCGCCGATTTACCCCAGTCAGGGGAGCCAAGTCAGCGATCGTGCCAAGGGTTAATAATTCCAGCAGCGATCGAGTCAAACCCCGGTGCTTGCCTAATTTCTGGGCAAGGGTAATGGCAAGAATATAGGCAACGCCGACTCCAGCAATCCCCCGGTAGGGAGAAGTTTCTGCAATTAGCTTGGGGTTGAGGATCGCATCGGCGGGGGGCAGTTTGGCGGGGACATCGTGGTGATCAGTGATAATAACCGTCAGACCCAATTCCTTTGCGCGGGCGATCGCTCCGTAGGCAGCAATGCCGTTATCCACCGTCAGGACAATTCCTGCTCCTTGAGCCGCAAATTCTTCTACCAACCGGAGATTAATCCCGTAGCCATCCTGCATCCGACTGGGAATGGCATAATCCACCTCGGCTCCCAACCAACGCAGCGCTCGCAGCAACAAAGCGGTACTAGTCATGCCATCGGCATCATAATCCCCACAGATGACAATTTTTTGGGAGTTAATAATCGATTGCTCCAATAATTCTAGAGCTTTGGGAAGGTCGGCAAACTCTGCCACAGGCGGCGGCAGTTGGGCAGTGTCTGGTTCCAAATAAATTCCCGCCTCAAGGAGATTTCCCCAACCCCGATTGATCAGGACTTGGGCGAGGAGGGGAGAAAGCTGATAGGTTTCTTGGAGTTGGGCAGCCAATTCTGGGCGGGGCGCAAAAAATTGCCAACGTTGCTCTGGTAGTTTATAACCCATTTACTTACAATACCAAAACTCTGCCGTCATTTCGGAGGTATACCGTGCGATCGCCCGGTGGCGTATTGCCAGCCCGGACTTCTATTCTGAGGGTGTTGTTGTCGACCTTGACGGGACGGAGGGTGAGAATGGAACCCCGGTTATCCCAGATCAGCACCGATAAATTATTAATGGAGCCACCAGCCGTGACAAAAAAAGATACCTGCCCCGGAATCACATCAATGGGGGGTTCCCCTTGAACTTTTTCTGCATAAACCAAAGTTTGGGTAAGATTCATGATTTCTACTCGAATCCGCTGCCCCGGCACAAATTCTACCCGTGGCGGTGGACAATTTACTCCCGCAGTGCAAGTCTGCGCCCAAGCCGTTGCCCCTAGAAAATTCCCGGCAGTTCTAGATGTTCTAGATTTTTTTGTTCCCAAAACACTACCCAAATTCAGGATCATGAAGCTACTAAGAGTGATACTCAGGTATCTGGCGATCTTGGCGTAGCCTCTCCCTGAGAGAATCGAGCATCGGCTCATTGGCTTGGGCAGAAGTTTATTTTTTGCGATCATTTTTGAGATCATTTTTGCTGATTTTTTGCTGATTTACTGATCAAGGTTTTTGCTATCCGAAATATAGCAGTCCTAAATGATTTCACCCGCCTGCGGCGGGTGAAATCACCTACCAGAAGCAATCTAATTTAGAAAATGATTTAGGATCTCTATATACCCAGAATACAGGAGGAACATACCAACAAATGCCACAATTAATATAGCGATCGAGCCGATTCCCCCACTGACCACCAAATCCCTCTCATCTCTGGGTAAATGATTTAGACTGGATCAGGAGTATTTATCAAGAGCATTTATCACTAGCTTTGATGAGGGGTGTGTAGCTAATTTTATGAGATTTTATGGGCTAAGACTTAGGATCATTAAGGTTTAGCAACAATTAAACAACTAAACAATAACTTTCTGGGATCCGACAAGATTTGAAGATATGACGAGAAGAGATGATACAAGAAAAACTCACACCACAGATACATTAGACAGCCTCAAAGGTTTGAGCGAAGAGATGGCGAGTAATCTCCGAGCAGAGGGGCGGGGCAATAATGTCGAGTTGCGGACTGGTCGATCGTACCTCCAGATTTTGCAACAAAATTTATTTACCTTTATCAATATTGTATTTTTTGCCATTACCCTGATGATGATCCTCTTGGGTCGATGGGGAGATGCCTTTCTGGTGGTGGTGGTGATTTTTGGCAGTGTCGTCATTAGTATTTTCCAAGAAATTTGGGCAAAGCAAAAGCTGGATGAAATCGCCCTCTTGAAACGTCCCCAAGTCACTGTCCTCCGGGATGGGCAAGAAAAAGTCATTGATCAATCCGCCGTGGTGTTGGGAGATTTGCTAATTGTCCGATCGGGAGACCAGTTAGTAGTAGACGGCACGGTGGTGGGAGCGGGCAGGATCGAAATGGATGAATCGCTGCTGACCGGGGAGTCGGACCTAATTCCCAAAATAGCCGGGGATAAAGTTTTTTCTGGGAGCTTTTGTGTGACGGGGACCGCCAACTACAAAGCGGAGAAGGTGGGGGCAGAAACCACTGCTTACCAAGTCATGGCTAGTGCCAAGGTTTTTCGCCAAAACTATACGCCCCTACAACAGGAAATTAATACGATTATTCGGGTATTTTTACTCATTGCTTGCTTTCTGCTGATTTTGCTGCTGATTAGTATGTTCAGTCGATCGATATCCTTTACCGATGTGATCCTCATTGCGGCGGTGATTCTGGGCTTAGTGCCTGTGGGTTTATATGTGGCGATTACCCTTGCCTACGGCACAGGGGCGGTACGGATGGCGGGGCAGAATGTCTTGATTCAGCAGGTCAACGCCGTGGAATCTCTTAGCAATGTGGATGTCCTGTGTATGGATAAAACTGGAACCCTGACGACTAACCAGATCAGCCTCCAAAGTATTGAGCCTCTGGGGTTAACTACCACGGAAGTTGAAGAATATTTGGGAGATTATGCTGCCAATACCCAAGCGGGAAACAAAACCAGTGAAGCGATCGCCCAAGCCTGTCCCGGAGAAACTAAACTTGTAAGTGCTGAAATCCCTTTTTCCTCTGCTCGCAAGTGGAGTGCGATCGCCTTTGCGGGAAGAGGAACCTATGTCCTCGGAGCGCCTGAAGTCCTCACCAATGTGCTGAATATTACCCCCGAACAGCAGGAATATATTCAAGCCCAAGCAGAGGAAGGCTTACGAGTAGTCTTATTTGCCCACACTAGCGATGAAATTCCGCCGCCCACACCCCAACAGCCACCCAGTTTACCCGCAGGCTTGGGAGCGATCGCTATTCTCAGCTTTAGTGATCAACTCCGTCCCCGGGCCAGGGAAACCCTCGAAAGTTTTGCGAGAGCCGGGATCAAGCTAAAAATAATTTCTGGAGACAATCCCCGCACCGTGGCTGCCCTTGCCAAACAAGCCGGGTTAGATGCCGGAACTATGGTAATTTCTGGAACCCAGTTAGCTCAAATGGATGAAGCCCAATTTACCAATGCCGCTGTTAACAATACAATTTTTGGCAGGATCACCCCAGAACAAAAAGCCCAACTAGTAAAGAAAATCCGGCAGCACGGCTACTATGTGGCGATGACGGGGGATGGGGTGAATGATGTGTTATCCCTGAAGCAGGCGAACTTGGGGATTGCCATGGAAAGCGGCAGTCAGGCTACGAGGGGGGTGGCGGATATTATCCTCCTGAATGATTCCTTTGGAGCTTGCCCAAGGCTTTTTTGGAGGGGCAGAAAATTCGCAATGCCCTACAGGATGCCCTCAAGTTATTTATTGTCCGGGGGGCGGTGTTTACCCTCTTGATCTTTTGTAGTGGGATGGTGACTCAGAGTTTTCCTTTGAATAATAAGCATAGTAGCCTCTTGGCTCTTTTGGGGGTGGGCATCCCCACCATGTTGATTCCCCTGTGGGCAAAACCAGAGCGGGTCAATCGAGGCAGCGTGGTGCGATCGCAACTTCATTTTGTCCTGTCTGCCACCCTGACCCTAACCCTAGTATCGCTGCTGGTTTATTTTATGTATATTGTCAAAGCCGTCCTTGATTTGCCTCCCGATGGCGACCTCGTCCAACTAAATCTTGCCACGCCCCGTAGTGCCTTGGTGACGATCCTGTTTCTCTGTCAAATGTTACTCATCTGTTTTCTGAAGCCGCCTGTGCGATCGTTTGCCGGGGGCGAACCCTACAGTGGCGATTGGCGCTATACAATGATGGCGCTGGGATTGGTAGGTATCTATATAGTGATATTAGCCGTACCGGAGTTAAGAGATTTCTTTGAACTGGTGCTACTCACGAAGTTTGATTATTTATTTCTCTTCTGCGTTGCCCTAGAGTGGGGATTTACCCTCCGGTGGTTTTGGCGGACAAGAACCTTCGATCGCTTTCTCGGCGTTAATCTTTCTTGAAAAGTAAAAAATAAAAAGTAAAAAGTAGAAAGTAGAAAGTAGAAAGTAGAAATCTAAAATTGAAACTTCGACTACGCTCAGTGCCAGTAACTGATGCTTCGACAAGTCTTACAGTGAGCCAACTGATAACTGTTAACTGATAACTGTACCTTCCCTTACCTCCTCTACCTCCCTGTACCTCCCTGTACCTCCTATCCCCTGATAACTGTTAACTGTTCACTGATAACTGATTTATGGATGACTTAGAATCAAAACTCCCGAAAGAATATAACAACAGTTTTGCGGAATTAATGCTGATCATTGGTGTGGCCGGGATGCTCTTTAGTGCTGGCTTGGTTAATGTTGGTATCCATGCAGCAAAGAATGCCTTCGACTCTCAAAAAGCGGAGGCGATCGCTAAAAGCATGATGCGATACAAAATTCCCAACGGCTCCCATGCCCAGATCGGCTTAAATATTGGGGCAATTCGCATGGCGATCGTCACTAGCAAAACCAATCCCCCCAATGCCGGACTCCTGATTGCCCGTATCCCTGTCAACTCAGAAACCAACAGAAATCAACTCAAACAAGATTTTACCCTTTGGTACAAAAGCTGGATCGAGCAAAGAATTAACTTTACTTCGAGCTATGAACAAACTAAAACTCTCTGTGAAAGTGAAGTTTCTGTAACTATCCAAGAAGGAGAACTCGCCCTCGAAAATCGCAGTTCGACCATCCCCATCACTCAATACATTACCAGCGTCACTTCCCCCAACAGTGAACTAGCGATCGTGATTTTCACCAATGGTCAAGATGCGCAAACAGAAGCCGCCAGTATTTTTGACTCCCTCCAGTGCGAATAGCTCTAGGGGTGATCATCTCACTGGGGCAAGGCTTCCGGCTAGCCAAAAAGGGATAAATTCCTGTAGCCAGTGCAAACACTCCTCACCGTAGAGAGCATGATTTTTTATCTGTTCTTCTGGGGACTGAGCGCCGGGACGGTTCAACATTTCAATCCCTAGGGTCAGCCATTTTTTCATCAATTCCGTAGTCATTTCTGGATGAAACTGCACCCCGTAGGCATGACCGCCGTAGCTAAAGGCTTGAGTGCTAAAAGTGTTGCCAGTAGCTAGTTTGATGGCAGTGCGGGGGAGTTCAATTCCCTCTTGATGCCAGTGATAGACATGGCGGGGAGTATGGAAGTGTTGCCCCTCGGGGATGGAGGAGTTAAAAATTGGTTCGATCGGAAAGTAGCCAATTTCAGTCATCCCCTCAGCATGGGGTGTCACTTGACCACCGAGAACTTTTGCCAACATTTGCGCCCCCAAACATACACCTAGAAAGGGTTTCTTTGTTTCTAGAGCAGTGGGAATCCAGTCTAATTCTTGACGAATAAAATCTAATTTGTCGCCATCATTGGCACTCATAAATCCGCCAAAGACAACTACCGCCTCGTGGTGTTCTAGGTCTGGAGGGAGATGATCGCCTTGGGCTGGACACCGCACATCCAGATGATAGCCCTGTTCCCGGAGGACGTGCCCGATCGCCCCGGAACTGGAGTATTTCTGGTGAGTTACCACAAGGACTTGTTTTTGCATTGGGTTTGAGAGTAGCTGATGGGGGGGAATTTGAGTTGAATTTGTGATCTGAGTTGGATGCTGGCTCATTTTTAAGGATGGGAACACCAAGGAGGTGATTAGGGTGATTAGGATATTGATTAGCTAGACAACTGACAGGAAACTGACAGGAAGGGCGATCGATTAGAGAGCAATATCGACTAGAGAGCCAATGGATGGCAGAAATTGCCCATAGCAGTCCTACATGATTCCACCCGCCAGAACAATCTAATTTAGCAAGTGGTTTAGAATCGCCATAGCAAGTGGAGAAAATTACTCTGAAGTAACATTGTTACAATTTTTCTCTGATGGTATCTAGCAACTTTGCTACAAAAATAGCCACTAAAACCCAAGTTTGGTAGTGTCTAGCTTCAGGGGGTAGCTTTAGACCTTAACTCGAAAAACGTAAACTCACGGGGTGACAAGATAATCAAAAGCATTGTTTAATCAATAGACCTCTTGCATGAATCATGACCCTCACCCTAAATCCCTCTCCCTAGGGAGAGGGACTTTCCTCTTACTCCCCTTCTCCCTAGGGAGAAGGGGCTGGG